>NZ_JAMYSZ010000001.1:0-165000 GCF_040322215.1 Mesorhizobium sp. M0184 | reverse complement strand
TTCGTGGGCCTGGAGGAAGTGACGGATCATTGAGGTAGTCCAATCTTATCGGATTGAAAGGGCTGCTGCGTGGTTCCAGGAAATAGCTCCTCCTTATAGACCGTACCCGAAACCGACACTGGTGGACTGGTAGAGTATACCAAGGCGCTTGAGAGAACTATGCTGAAGGAACTCGGCAAATTGCACGCGTAACTTCGGAAGAAGCGTGACCCTTTCATGCGCAAGCATGGGAGGGTGGCACAGACCAGGGGGTAGCGACTGTTTATCAAAAACACAGGGCTCTGCGAAGTCGCAAGACGACGTATAGGGTCTGACGCCTGCCCGGTGCTGGAAGGTTAAGAGGAGGGGTGCAAGCTCTGAATCGAAGCCCCAGTAAACGGCGGCCGTAACTATAACGGTCCTAAGGTAGCGAAATTCCTTGTCGGGTAAGTTCCGACCTGCACGAATGGCGTAACGACTTCCCCGCTGTCTCCAGCATAGACTCAGTGAAATTGAATTCCCCGTGAAGATGCGGGGTTCCTGCGGTTAGACGGAAAGACCCCGTGCACCTTTACTATAGCTTTACATTGGCATTCGTAGTGGCATGTGTAGGATAGGTGGTAGGCTTTGAAACCTGGGCGCCAGCTCAGGTGGAGCCACCCTTGAAATACCACCCTTATCACTATGGATGTCTAACCGCGGCCCGTTATCCGGGTCCGGGACAATGTATGGTGGGTAGTTTGACTGGGGCGGTCGCCTCCTAAAGAGTAACGGAGGCGCGCGATGGTGGGCTCAGAACGGTCGGAAATCGTTCGCTGAGTGCAATGGCATAAGCCTGCCTGACTGCGAGACTGACAAGTCGAGCAGAGACGAAAGTCGGTCATAGTGATCCGGTGGTCCCGCGTGGAAGGGCCATCGCTCAACGGATAAAAGGTACGCCGGGGATAACAGGCTGATGACCCCCAAGAGTCCATATCGACGGGGTTGTTTGGCACCTCGATGTCGACTCATCGCATCCTGGGGCTGGAGCAGGTCCCAAGGGTATGGCTGTTCGCCATTTAAAGCGGTACGTGAGTTGGGTTCAGAACGTCGTGAGACAGTTCGGTCCCTATCTGCCGTGGGTGTAGGAATATTGAAAGGATCTGTCCCTAGTACGAGAGGACCGGGATGGACGGATCTCTGGTGGACCTGTTGTGGCGCCAGCCGCATAGCAGGGTAGCTATATCCGGACGGGATAACCGCTGAAGGCATCTAAGCGGGAAACCCACCTTAAAACGAGTATTCCCTGAGAACCGTGGAAGACGACCACGTTGATAGGCCGGGTGTGGAAGAGCGGCAACGCTTGAAGCTTACCGGTACTAATAGTTCGATCGGCTTGATCGTTCTCATTCCTAATGCCCATTTCTGGTGACAATCCTTGGATTGCGCCGAAATGGATGGCACAGAAAACAGCTTCTCGAGCAACGTGCGTTTTGCCGACCTGGTGGTTATGGCGGAGCGGCTGCACCCGATCCCATTCCGAACTCGGCCGTGAAACGCTCCAGCGCTGATGGTACTTCGTCTCAAGACGCGGGAGAGTAGGTCGCTGCCAGGTCTGCCAAGCGCACGTTGTTTAATCTTCTCCTTACGAACAGGCCCGCCAACGGGACTCCGGGCCGCGAAAGCGGCCCTTTCATTTGGCGGAAGCTTGAATCCGGTGAGCCAAGGCTTACCTTTAGGGTTGACGCGGGGTGGAGCAGCCCGGTAGCTCGTCAGGCTCATAACCTGAAGGTCACAGGTTCAAATCCTGTCCCCGCAACCAAATTCGAAAACGGCCCGCCTTGTGCGGGCCGTTTTCGTTTTGCTGGCCGATTGGTTCGATCCCCGTCGCACGAAGCAGGCACAGCGAGACACCAAGGAAGGTCCAGCCCCCGCAACCAAATAACCAAATTCCTTGCATGCGAGCATCAAAAACCCCGGTAGCCTTACGGCGCCGGGTTTCTTTGTTTTGGGGCGTGCTGCCAAACACCGAAGCTCGCGCGCCGCGACGGAGTTCCACGTCCTGCCGGCACCTAACTGTGCTGCATGGATGCAGCTCTAACCGGCATCCCGGTTGGTCAAGGCGATGTGGCAGCAGCCGGAACCGTGGCCCGGCGTCCAGGTGACGTTGTCGAAGCGCACTCCGGTGGCCTCGAACAGGCCGCGGTCGAAGGCGCCGGCGATGCGGCAGAGTGTGGCGAGCTTCTCGTCGCCGACGCCGGCCTCGACCCAGGCGTCCTTCAGCGGACAGCGCCTGACCTTGAAGGCGATGCGGTCCGGACCGCGTTCGACGTCGGTCGGATACATGCGACCGCCATCCGGGCTGACGGCGAGGAACGCCTCGCCGATCGCCGGTGCGTCGTTTGGGCCGAAATCGGCAAAGGCCGCCGCCGCAACCTCCTTGCCGCGTTGTTCGATTATACGGATAATGATCGCCTCGGCTTTTTCCGCGCCCAACTCCGCGGTTAGCTCGTCGAGGAATAGACGATAGAGATCGGCGCGGTTGCGGAAGGCGGAATCGAGTTCGCGCGACAGTTTTTCGGCTCGGGCTTCGGCGTCGGTCATGATGCGTCCCGTTCGATCCTTGACAGTCTTGGCGCTGCCGTCACCAGCGCCTTGCCGATCGCGGATTGCGGCGCGTCGATTACGCTGCGCGCATCGCCGCTCTCGGCAATGCGCCCGGCTTCCAGAATAGTGACCCGGTGAGCGATGGCACGGACGACACCGAGATCGTGCGAAATGAACAGATAGGCGATGCGTTCCTCGCGTTGAAGGTCAAGCAGCAGCTGCAGGATCTGCGCGCGCACCGAAACATCGAGCGCCGACACGGCCTCGTCGAGCACGACCAGCGACGGTTTCGTGGCGATGGCGCGGGCGATTGCAACGCGCTGGCGTTGGCCGCCGGAAATTTCGTGAATGGCGCGGCCGGCGAGACCGGGGCTGAGGCCGACGCGTTCCAGCAGAGCTGCAATATGGCGCGGGCGCTCGGGGCCAGAGGCAATGTGATGGATGCGCAAGGGGTCGTCGAGCACACGCGCGACTGTGGCGCGGGGGTTCAAGGCGGCGAGCGGATCCTGAAACACCATCTGAAGACGGGCGCGCCGGCCGCGCAAGGCAGCGCCGTTCAGTGACAGGAAATCGCTGCCTTCAAATTCGATATAGCCGGCGTCGGGTTCGATGAGCCGCAGCATCAGCCGAGCTATCGTCGACTTGCCGCTGCCGGAAGGTCCGGCCAGCGCCAGCGTCTCGCCGGGGTCGATGTGGAAGGAAACGTCGTCGACCGCGGCGATGATCTTGCCGCCGCGACTGTATCGTTTGGTCAGGCCGGAAACGGCGAGCAGCGGGTCGGTCATGTTCGCAACAGCGGCTCGGCGTCGAGGCCGAGATGAGCGTCAAGCAGCACACGAGTGTATGCGTGACGCGGCGCATTGACGATTTGGGCTGTCGAACCGAGCTCGAGCAGCTCGCCATGCCGGAACACCGCGATGCGCTCTGCAAGCTCAGCGGCCAGCGCAATGTCGTGGCTGATGAACAGCAGCGTCATACCGTCCTCGGCCACCAGTCGCCGGATCAGCCCGACGATCTCGGCCTGCACGATCGTATCCAGCGCGCTGGTCGCCTCGTCGGCGATCAGCAGTTTCGGCCCGGCCGCAATCGCTGCGGCGATCGCCACACGCTGCTTCTGGCCGCCGGAGAGCTGGTGCGGGAAGGCGCAGAGGGCAGCGTCCGGATCGGGCAGGCGGACGCGCTCGAGCAGGGCTTTTGCCTTGGCATAGGCGTCTCGCCAACTGAGGCCGAGATGAGTGCACGCGACTTCCGCGATCTGCTTGCCGATTGGCATCACCGGGTCGAGACTGGCGGATGGGTCCTGGAAAACGAAGCCGATATCGCGGCCGCCGATGGGGGTGTGGCTTGTCGCAATGACGAATGGTCGGCGTCCCGTCGCACCCCCCTCTGTCCTGCCGGACATCTCCCTCTCCCCCTCAAGGGGGGAGATTGCACTTTCATCTCTGCCTTCGCCAATCACCGAAGCTGGCGGAAAGGAACCGGCTGCGGAACTGCCGATCTCCCCCCTTGAGGGGGAGATGTCCGGCAGGACAGAGGGGGGTGCCTTGGCACCAAACATTGGTGGCGGGCGCAAGAGCCAATCGATGCGGCCTTCGATCCTGGCGCTGGCCGGCAGCAGGCCGGCAATGGCCAGCGCCAGCGTGCTCTTGCCGGAACCGCTTTCACCGATGATGGCAAAGCGCTCGCCGGCGGTGATGTCGAAGCCGACATTCTTCAGCGCCGCTACCTCGGCGCCGTCGCGGCGATAGGTCACCGTCAGATTGCGGATCGAAGCAAGCGCCGTCACGACAGGCTCCTCCTCATCGCCGTGGTCTCGACGACGCCTTCGCCGGCGAGATAGACGCCGAGCACGGTGAGCACGAGCGCTACGCCCGGAATGATCGACAGGAAGGGCGCGGTGCGCAGCACGGCGCGGCCTTCGGCGATCATGCCGCCCCAGGTAACCCGGTTGGGATCGCCGAGGCCGAGAAAGGACAATGCCGCTTCGGTGAGAATCGCCGCGGCGACGATCACCGACGACAAAGCCATTACCGGCGGCAGCGCATTGGGGAGCACCTCGCGAAAGGCGATCTCCAACGGATGCATGCCGATGACGCGGGCGCCGGCAACGAAATCGCGCTCGCGGATCGACAGCACTTCGGCCCGCGCCACGCGTGCCGGTCCGGTCCAGGCGCCAAGCGCGATCGCCGCGACGACGACGCCGAGCGACGGCCCGACAATGCTCACGAAAGCCAAAGCCAGCAGGAAGGCTGGCACGGTCTGGAACGCGTCGGCGATGCGCATCAGCATCTCGTCGACAACGCCGCCAGCAAAACCGGCCAACGTGCCGATTATGGCGCCGACGGCAAGGGCGACGGCTGCTGCTGCCAGCCCGACCGCCAGCGAGGTGCGGGCGCCGTGGAGAAGCTCGGCTAGCACGTCGCGGCCGAGCCGGTCGGTGCCGAGCGGCAGCGACCAATCCTGGAAGGGCGGCAGCAATGCCGGTCCGGCAATCGCCTGCGGATCGCCGGGAAAGAACAAAGGCGCGGCAAAAGCCATGGCAAACAGCGCCGCCAGGATGACCGCGCCGGCGACAGCCTCCGGCGTGCGCAGGAAGCGGGCAAGCGGACTCATGCGCTGGCCTCACTGGCGCCGACGCGCGGATCGAGGAAGACGTAGGCGATGTCGACGAGAAGGTTGATAATGACGACCAGGACAGCGCTGGTGAGAATAATGCCGAGCAGTAGTGGGGTATCCCGCGCGGCCACCGCTTCCTGCGCCAGTCGGCCGAGGCCGGGGACGGAAAAGACGCTCTCGATCACGACGCTGCCGCCCAACATCTGCGCGGATTGCAGGCCGAGCATGGTGACCAGCGGCAACAGCGCGTTACGGGCGACGTGAGCGAGCACGATGCGACGGCGGGAAAGTCCCCTGGCACGGGCGGCCAGCACAAAGTCCTGTCGCCACACCTCGGCCATGCCGGCGCGCATCATGCGCAGATAGAGCGCGAGATAAATGAAGCCGAGCGCCGAAATCGGCAGGACGAGATGGCGGGCGATATCGGCGGCGCGATCGAGGCCGGTCCTGGCCGAGACGATACTCTCGATGCCGCCGATCGGAAACCAGCGCAGGTCGACGGCGAAGACAATGATCAGCACAAGCCCGAGCCAGAAGCCCGGCACGGCATAGAGCGCCAGCGAACCGATGGAGAGGAAGCGATCGCGGAAGCTGCCGGGTCTGGCGCCGGCATAGATGCCGAGCGCCGAGCCGAGGCCGAAGGAGAGCGCGGTGGCGCTGCCCATCAACAGCAGCGTGTTGGGCAGGCGTTCGAGGATGACATCGCGGATCGGCCGCGAAAAGCTGACCGATTGGCCGAGATCGAGATGCAGCAGCGCCCAAAGATAATTGGCGAGCCGTGTCAGCTCCGACTGGTCGAGCCCCCAGCGGTGACGCAACAGCTCGATCATGCCGGCGTCGCCGCCGGTCGAGACGATGTAGGCATCGACCGCGTCGCCGGGAGCGGCTTCGAGCAACAGGAAGGTGCCGATGACGACAATCAGCAGCACGAAGATGCTGCCGACGAGACGGCGGCGAAGGAGGATGACGGCGCGGGTCATGGCGCAACGCCGATAGGAGAGCCAAGTCTTCGGTGCCGCGCTCTACGGCGCCCCCCTCTGTCCTGCCGGACATCTCCCCCACAAGGAGGGAGATTGGCAGTTTCGGCGTTGCCGGCCGTCTTGCAACGCTGGAGATTGGCAAAAGCGACAATGACAGCCGATCTCCCCCCTCGTGGGGGAGATGCCAAGTGGTGGCAAAGAGGGCAGGACAGAGGGGGGCGCGAAAAAGCTCTCATCGCTGAAGCTGAGCACCCACACAAGCGGCGCGCAAGTCTGGAGAGACTTCCTTACCCCTCCAGCCAAGTGTCCGCCCAGTTCGATACCGCCCAGCGCGGGTTGTTGGCGATGTTGTTGACCGTATCTCGGGCGACGCTGATGAAACTCCATTCGGCGACGTTGATCAGCGGCAGGTCGGCGGCAACTTTTCTCTGGAACTCCGTGTAGAGTTCAGTGCGGGCGGCGGTGTCGAGCGTCTCCGATGCCTTGGCGATCAGGGCGTCGAGATCGGCATTCTTGTAGCCACCCTGGTTGGAGAAGGGCACGCCGTCAGGAATACCGCTCTGCACCAGGATGGTGGTCGAGATCGCCGGATCGCCGCGGAACACCGGCGGCCCGACCGCAAGGTCGAAGGCGTGGTCGGTGTAAACCGCCTTGATATGCGCGGCAGAGTCGTTGTTGACCAGCTGGGCGTCGATGCCGATGGCGGCGAGCGCCTGGCGCAGATAGTCGCCGAACTGCTTGGTTTCGTTGAAGTAAGGCGCCGGCAGCAATCTCAGTGAAAAGCGCTTGCCGTCATCGCCCCGGCTGTAGCCGGCCTCGTCAAGCAAGGCGTTGGCCTTGGCGACGTCGAAGGCGTAGGTCGGCACGTCGGCGGTGTAGAATTGCGGGTCGTTTTTCGGCACCGGGCCAGTGGCGGTGGCGGCATAGCTAAGGAATACCGTCTTGACGACGAAATCCTTGTCGATGGCGTGAGCGATCGCCTGGCGTACTTTCAGGTCGGCCAGCTCCTTGCGGCGATGATTGATCTCGACGACGAGCTGGTAGGTCAGCCCTTCATAACCCTTGGTGATCACCTTGAGACCGGGCACTTTGGAGATGCGGTCGAGATCGGCCAGGGGCACGGCGGAGAAGGCGGCGAGCTGGATCTCTTCGGCTTCCAGGGCGCTGGCCGCCGACGTGCGGTCCGGCAGCACCTGATAGATGATCTCGTCGAGATAGGGCTCGTCCTTGCCCCAATAGTCGGTGTTCTTCTCCAGCCGGTAATATTCGCCGGGCTTGTGTTCGGCAAATTTGAACGGTCCGGTGCCGACCGGGGCGTTGTTGGCCGGGTTGTCCTCGATCTTTCCGGTCTCGTAGATGTGCTTGGGCACCACGCTGCTCAGCGCCGGCAAGGCGTTGCGGATCAGCTGGAACGGTGTCGGCTTGGCGAATTTGAACACGGCGGTGGTTTCGTCCGGCGTGTCGACCGCCTCCAGATCCTTGAACACGGTGCGGCCGAGATTCTGCAGCGGCTTCCAGACCTGCAGCGCCGAGAAGGCGACATCGGCTGAGGTGAATGGCTTCCCATCATGCCATTTGACGCCCTCGCGCAGTTTGAACGTCACCGACAGGCCGTCGGCGGCACCTTCCCAGCTGAGCGCCAGGCGCGGATCGAGCCCGTCCTTGCCGCCGAAGGAGGCCTCGGCCAAGGTTTCCACGATCTTGCTCGAAATGAAGAAGACGCCGTTCGAGGCGACAATCGCCGGATTGAGATTGCGCGGCTCGGAATCGGCGGCGACAACCAGTCGTCCGCCCTTTCTCGGCGTCTGCGCCGAGCCGATCGTCGGCATGGCGGTGGAGGCCAACAGCAATGCCGAGCCGGCCAGCATTGTACGTCTGGAAATGGTGAACTCTGGCATGATCGAACTCCGTCCTCTCCGCGGACCCGGCCGGGTCCGCCGTACCCCTAGGACGCTCGTAAGCATCCTGCAAAGCTGATTATGGGCCTTGTGCGGGGTTTCGCCAAAGACGGAATTGGCGCATCTCTACGTGGCTTTGAAATTTCCGTCCGCTGGACCAGTTGTACAGAAAACGGTTCGACGCGCGGTTCTAGCAGGACCAGACTGGAGTAAAGTGCAGCAGGTGGAACAGCTTTTGGGGCTGGTTCGCCCGTTCTGGCTGGACCAGATCGGGCAAAATGATGCAGATTTAAGCATAGCCGAGGTTCAGAGCCGGAAAAGCCGGTGCCGGCGAGCGGCCGGCTAAGGGATTTCAGGGAGAGAGACATGAACATTGCCCCAGGCAAGAATGCCGTCGGCAGCGTGCCGTTCGACCAGGCCAGGGTGGACGGGCTGATGGAGGAGGCCGGCATCGACGTGCTGCTCGCCACCTCCAAGCACAACACGCAATATCTGCTTGGCGGCTACAAGTTCATCTTCTTCGCCGCCATGGATGCAATCGGCCACAGCCGTTATCTGCCTGTCGTCGTCTATGAGAAAGGTGGGCCGGAGCATGCCGCCTATATCGGCAACCGCATGGAAGGCGGCGAGCACCAGAATCATCCGTTCTGGACGCCGACACTGCATGCCGCCTGCTGGGGTACGCTCGATGCCGCCAATCTGGCGGTCGAGCATTTGCGAAAGATCGGCAAGGGCAATGCCCGCATCGGCATCGAACCCGCCTTCCTGCCGTCCGACGCCTATATGCTGATCCGCAACGCGCTGCCGGATGCCAAGCTGATCGATGCGACTGATATGCTGGAGCGCATGCGGGCAATCAAAACCGAGGCGGAGCTGGAAAAGCTGCGCATCGCTTCGGAGCTGATCACCGATTCCATGCTGGCGACCATCGGCTGGGCACGCGAAGGCACGACCAAGAGCGAGATCATCGAACAGCTCAGGCGCGAGGAGACCAATCGCGGCGCGCATTTCGAATATTGCCTGTTGACGCTAGGCTCCAGCCACAACCGCGCCGCCTCGCCGCAGGCGTGGAGGAAGGGCGAGGTGATGTCGATCGATTCCGGCGGCAACTACCACGGCTATATCGGCGATCTTTGCCGCATGGGCGTGCTGGGCGACCCTGACGCCGAACTCGAGGATCTGCTGGCCGAGATCGAGACAGTGCAGCAGGCGGCCTTCTCCAAGGTCAAGGCGGGCACGCTGGGCGGTGACATGATTTCTCGTGCCGAAGGCGTTCTGAAGAAATCCAAGGTTGCGGCCTATACTGATTTCTTCGCGCATGGCATGGGGCTGATCACGCATGAAGCGCCGTTCCTGATGACCAACCATCCGGTGACCTATGAAGGCACCTATGCCGCAATGCCGCTGGAGAAGAACATGGTGCTTTCGGTCGAGACGACCATGCTCCACCCGACGCGCGGCTTCATCAAGCTGGAGGACACGGTGGCGGTGACCGATGCCGGTTACGTCATGTTCGGCGATCGGGGCCGGGGCTGGAACAGGGGCGGGGGCGGCTTAGGCGCTGGTTACCTAGCCCGTTCTTGAGATTACCTCGTCCGAGCAAATAATGGTCACGCCAGCGAGCATTTGCCGATATGGAACGCGAACTGCCCAAGCAGGTCTTTATCGACGGGTGCGAGCAGATCTCCATGGAGTTCGAACCGATTGGGTTCCGCTTTGCGAAAAGCGGTCCTCATGCGAGTCGTCGGGCCGGCGACTGGGCATTCAAAATCTCCTTTCAATCAAACTATCTGAACGTCGGCGGCGAGTACGTCGAACTCGTCGTGCATGCGTCGGTCTACAGCAAGGCAATAAAGGAGTGGGACGAGCGAAGCGCTTGGCCCGCCAGTGCCAGCGATTGGGTCGCCGGTGGACAGCTTGGCAATTTGCGAACCCCGCATCATTGGCGGACATGGAACATCGCGAACCCGCATACCCGCCAGGCTGAAATCGCGAACATCGTTGCCAACATCCAAACGACTGTCCTGCCGCTCTTCGAACGTTTCGACGTTCCGCGCAAACTAGCCGAACAGGTCGCATGTTCTGAAGTTCCGGGCTTCATGTTCCCTGAAAATGCTGTTCGATTTGTACTCTGGCAGCTTGGTCCAGAGGCAGCGGAAAACTGTTTGTCCTATTGGGTGGCGCGCTTACCTTCGCCGGATGCTTTCCGATCAGAGCGCGATGTCCCCACTTTGCCGGATAGGCTCGCTCTGGGAAGCGATACTAACAACCTAGCAAGGGTCGCTCGTGCGATGAAGATTGGCCTCAGCCTGTGACATTATCTGCCCGGCGGGATCAACCTGAAATCCGGCAACTCCCGCAACGCCAGTTCCGGCCCGGCCGGCGAATAGACGACGAAAAGCTGCATCGGCCCGTCGCCGGTATTGAGCGTCGAGTGGAAGCGGCTTTCCGGCACATAGATGGTGCAGCCGGGGCCGACTTTCTCGACGACCGGGTTGCCTTTCTCGTCTTCGACCATCTGCTCGCCATTGCCTGAGATGACAAAGATGATCTCCTCCGCACCCGGATGGTTATGACGCGTATGGCCTTTGCCTGACGGTAGGTCGACGACACCACCGGAAAATCGCTTTGCGCCGTTCACTTCGGGAGCGACCGTCAGCGACAGCCTGCCCCAGTCGAAGCCGAAGGCGCTGACGTCTTTTGGATATACGAATACCTTGTTGTTGTCGGTCATCGTCCCACCCTTCTTTTTGCTGGGCTCTACGCAGCGCCGAACGTGACGGCCTTGAAATCCGCCGTCTGCCTGGCGATCGAGGCTTCCGCCGGCAGCCGCTCCATCGAACTGGCGCCATAGAACCCGTGCAGGCCCTTGCAGCGCTCGAGAATATATCTGGCGTCGTCCGGCATCGAGATCGGCCCGCCATGGCAAAGCAGGATCATATCCTCGCGCACTGAGCGTGCCGCTTTGGCGATGGCGTCGATCTCGCTCACACAGTCGTCCAGCGATTTAGCCGATGTCGCGCCAATCGAGCCGCCGGTGGTCACCCCCATATGGGCGACGACGATGTCGGCGCCAGCTGTTGTCATGGCGCGCGCCTCGTCTGGGTTGAAGACATAGGGCGTGGTCAACAGGTCGAGTTTGTGAGCCTCGGCGATCATGTCGACCTCGAGCCCGAAGCCCATGCCGGTTTCTTCAAAACTCTGCCGCATCTGGCCGTCGAACAGTCCGATGGTCGGAAAGTTCTGCACACCGGAAAAGCCCATCGTCTTCAACTCGGCCAAAAGCAGCGGCATGATGACGAAGGGATCGGTGCCGTTGACGCCGGCCAGCACCGGCGTCTTCTTCACTACCGGCAGCACTTCGTAGGCCATTTCCTTGACGATCTCGTTGGCGTTGCCATAGGCGAGCAGGCCGGCGGCCGAGCCGCGCCCGGCCATGCGGTAGCGGCCGGAATTGTAGATGATTATCAGGTCGATGCCGCCGGCTTCCTCTGCCTTGGCCGACAGGCCGGTGCCGGCACCGCCGCCGACGATCGGCACGCCGTCCGCGATCATCTTGCGGAATTTCTCCAGGATTTTCTTGCGCGGTATGGCGGCCATGTCTTGGTGTCTCACTGTCTGGCGATGTCGAGGAAGGCCGTTGTGGCAGCCCAGGCGAATTCGGGGTCGTTGATATGAAGCGGCAGGCGCAGCACGCGCCGCGTTTTGGCGGGTTTGATGGTACGCTCGATCGCCTCGAACAAAGCGGCATCGGCTTCAGGGTCGAAGAAGGCGCCGCCTTCAATGTCGAGCGCCGACACGCCTTTCTCCGGAATGAGGAAACGAACCGGACCCTGGCAGAGGCTCAGCCTTGTACCGATCCATTCGCCGATCGTTCTGCTTTCGTCGGCAGTGGTGCGCATCAGTGTGACGTTTGGATTGTGCTCATAGAACAGCCGGCCGCGATAGCGTTCCGGAATTGTCGGCGGCGCCCAGAAATTGACCATGTCGAGCGCGCCGACCGAGCCGACATAAGGCAGCCCGGTGCGGGCGATGGCGCCAAAGCGATCTTCGGTCGCCGGCAGCACGCCGCCAAGCACCAAGTCGCAGACTTCGGTCGTTGTGATGTCGATGACGCCTGACAACAGGCCGCTGTCGGCCAATTTTTCCATGGTGCGGCCGCCGGTGCCGGTGGCATGAAAGACCATGCAGTCATAAGTCGAACGAAGCTCATCGGCGATCGCGGTCACGCATGGCGTGGTGACGCCGAACATGGTGAGGCCGAGCGACGGTTTGCCCTCGGGCGGCGGCGCCGGCTTTGTCGCCATGCCTGATATCGCCTGGGCGGCATTGTGCAGCACGACACGCGAAAGCCGGTTGAGGCCGGCCATGTCGGTCACCGACGGCATCATGACGATGTCGGAGACGTCGACGTAAGGCGCGGTGTCACCCGAGGCCAACGTCGAAACCATGATCTTGGGCAGACCGAGCGGCAGCGTGCGCATGCCTGCGGTGATGATCGAGGTGCCGCCACCGCCGCCAATTCCGATAATCCCGGCAATATCGCTGCGCGACTGGACAAACCGGGCAAAGGCGGCAGCCATCGCCGCCACCGCGGTGCCGCGATCGTCGACGCCGAGCACGGCATTGCGACCCTCGGAATGGTGGCTGGCGACCTCGTCTGCCGAAACATCGACCGGCACGGTCGCGCCGCGTGTTCCGATGTCGACACGGGCAATCGAAGCGCCGGTAGCCGCGACCGCATCGGCCAGAAATGCGAGTTCCTCGCCCT
This sequence comes from Mesorhizobium sp. M0184, assembly GCF_040322215.1. Classification (NCBI taxonomy): domain Bacteria; kingdom Pseudomonadati; phylum Pseudomonadota; class Alphaproteobacteria; order Hyphomicrobiales; family Phyllobacteriaceae; genus Mesorhizobium; species Mesorhizobium sp. M0184. The sequence goes on along the minus strand of NZ_JAMYSZ010000001.1, from coordinate 152,170 downwards.
TGGTGTCGGCGGTGCCCACCACATAGATGCGCTTCATCGCGTTTCCCCGGTCTTGGGCGTGCTCGGCGCTGCCGCCCCTTTTTGCCCGGCCGTTCGACGGCGCGAAGGGCCATTGCAATTTTTTGAGACACGCGTATCGTATTGACATGAATGTCTCACGTCAACAAGCGGCAATGGACGACGATGCCAGCCAAGGGCCCCAGGTAGAGCGCGGGGCCCGCGCTCGCACCAGGCGTCTCATGCTTGAGACGGCGACAAAGCTGATGCAGGCGGGCGCCACGCCCTCCGTCAGCGAGGTGGCGGAGGCAGCGGAGGTCTCGCGCGCCACTGCCTATCGGTATTTTCCGAGCCAGGCGGCGTTGGTGCAGGCGGTGGTCGATGAGGGGCTTGGGCCGATCCTTACGTGGAAATCGAGCTCTGCCGATCCCGAGCGCCGGGTCGCCGAGCTGTTCGAGACCGCCATGCCGCGCATCGAGGTTTTCGAAGCGACGTTCAAGGCGGCGCTGAAACTGTCGCTCGACCAGTGGGCGCAGCGACGGGCAGGCACGCTTGACGGCGAACCTGCCTTCACGCGCGGCCATCGCGTCGATCTTTTGAAAGATGCGATCGCGCCACTCAAAGGCCGGTTGCCGCCGCGCGAATTCAAGCGGCTCGCGCAGGCGCTGTCATTGATCTTCGGTGTTGAGATGCTGATCGTATTGAAGGATATATGGGGATTGGATAGCCGCAGTATGATGTCGGTTGCGCAATGGGCGGCCGGCGCTCTTGTGCGCGCGGCTATGACCGAATCGATGATTGAAGGAGATGGGATCGCGCCGACGACCGCCGTGAGATGACGCCAATCTGGTTCGACCAGATTTTCAACCTGGCTATTCATGCTACTAGCGATGCAGCGGCCCAAGTAAGGCATTCATGTATCAAGGAGTAGGAAAATTCAGGGAAAACAGACAGATATCGCAGAAACCAACTTGTCTGCGTGTCCGCCACCGTCCAAGAAAGGGCTTGACGTTCCTCTTAAATTGGTAATACCAGATCAGGACAAATAAAGCGGATCAAAGGTGAAGGCTGAGATCCGTTTCGGTCGAGCGAGGAGGCTCACAGACCGAAACGGTGCCGTCACGGGAGGACTACCAGGGCCGGCCTCGATGCCGGTTCTCATGAACGGTAGAATGCGCACAAGGGAGGAAATCATTATGCGCAAGACAATGACCAGCTTGCTTGCTGGTATCGGCCTAGTGCTCGCCTGCGGAACGTCCGTCTACGCGCAGGAAAAGGAACTTACAATCTTCTGGGCGGAATGGGATCCGGCCAATTACCTGCAGGAACTCGGCAACGAGTACGAGAAGGAAACCGGCGTCAAGATCACGGTGGAAACCACACCGTGGCCCGACTTCCAGACCAAGGCCTTCACCGAGTTCAACGCCCATGGCGACGCCTACGATATGGTCGTCGGCGACTCGCAATGGCTTGGTGCTGGCTCGACCGGTGGCCACTATGTCGACCTGACCGACTTCTTCAACAAGCACAAGGTCGGCGACGTGATGGCACCGGCGACGGTGAAGTACTACGCCGAATATCCGGGCGGCAGCAGCAAGTACTGGGCCATCCCGCTTGAAGGCGACGCCGTCGGCTGGTCCTACCGCAAGGACTGGTTCGAGGACCCCAAGGAAAAGGAAGCCTTCAAGGCCAAGTATGGCTACGATCTCGACGTGCCGAAGGATTTCAAGGCGCTGCGCGACATCGCCGAGTTCTTCTACCGGCCGGACCAGAAAAAATACGGCATCGCCATCTACACCGACAATTCCTATGACGCGATGGCGATGGGCTTCGAAAACGCGCTGTTCTCCTTTGGCGGCGAGCTGGGTGACTATAAGACCTACAAGGTCGATGGCTTCATCAACTCCGACAAGGCGATCGCGGCGCTCGACGCCTACAAGGAACTCTACAAGTTCACGCCTCCGGGCTGGGCCAAGTCGTTCTTCGTCGAGGACAACCAGGCGATCACTGAAAACCTGGCCGCGATGAGCATGAACTACTTCGCGTTCTTCCCCTCGTTGATCAACGAGGCGTCGAACCCGAACGCCAAGAACACCGGCTTCTTCGCCAATCCTCCCGGCCCGAACGGCGACCAGTTCGCCGCACTCGGCGGTCAGGGCATCTCCATCGTTTCCTACTCGCAGAAGCAGGAAGAGGCGACGAAGTTCCTGGAATGGTTCATCAAGGACGAGACCCAGAAGAAATGGGCAGCGCTCGGCGGCTACACCTGCAGTGCCGCCGTGCTCAAGTCGCCCGAATTCCAGAACGCCACGCCCTACAACAAGGCGTTCTACGAGACCATGTTCAAGGTCAAGGACTTCTGGGCGGTTCCGGAATATGCGGAACTGCTGCAGCAGCTCAACCAGCGCATCTATCCTTACATGATCGGCGGCGAAGGCACCGCCAAGGAGACGCTGGACGCACTGGCAGCCGACTGGAACGCGACCTTCAAGAAATACGGCCGCGGCCAATAAGTATGAAGTTTCACGGAGGGGGCGTTCGTGCCTCCTCCGTTTCTTTTTCTGATTTTTGAACCGGGAGCAGAGTCTTGGCGACCACGATGATCACCACGCTGGACAGGTCCTCGCGGGCCGCCGCTCGCGGTCTAAGCGACATTTCGATCCGCAATCTCTTCATCATCCCGACGATCCTGTTTCTGATCGTCTTCAACATCTTCCCGCTGATCTATTCGCTGGGCTATTCGTTCACCGATTTCCGCGCCTCGACCAGCGCGGCGGCGAATTTCGTCGGGCTGCAAAACTACCGCGACCTGCTCAGCGATCCCTATGTCTGGTCCAACTTCGCCATCACCGCAAAATACGTCATCATCTCGGTCGCCGGCCAGCTGCTCGTCGGCTTCGGCGTGGCCATGCTGCTCAATCGCGACATTCCGCTCAAGGGCCTGCTGACGACGCTCCTGTTGTTGCCGATGATGCTGTCGATGGCCGTCGTCGGCCTGTTCTGGAAGCTGCTCTACGATCCGTCCTTCGGCATCATCAATTATGCGCTGGGCCTCGGCACCTTCGAATGGCTGTCGGATCCGAAAATGGCGCTCTATGCGGTCGCGCTGACCGACATCTGGATGTGGTCGCCCTTCGTCATGCTGTTGTCGCTGGCCGGCCTGTCGGCCGTGCCCAAGCATCTCTACGAGGCAGCCGCGATCGACAGGGCCGGGCCGTTCTACACCTTCTTCCGCATAACGCTGCCGCTGGTTGCGCCGATCCTGATGATCGCGGTCATCTTCCGCACCATGGAGGCGTTCAAGACCTTCGACCTCGCCTACATCCTGACCAGCCAGCCGACGGCCGAGCTGATCTCGATCCGGCTCTACAAGATGGCGTTCCAGGAATGGCAGACCGGGCGTTCCTGCGCGCTCGCCTACATCGTGCTGATCATGGTGCTGGCGATCACCAACATCTATGTCAAGTACCTCAACAAGGTGAAGGAGCGCTGAGATGGCCGCAGTCCGCACTTCTTCCGAAATCACCTTCAACCGGGTCGCCATCGTCGCTGTCCTGCTGGTGACGATCATCTTCCTGGCGCCGATCTACTGGATCGCCTCGACGGCGTTCAAGCCGCGCAACCTCGCCACCACCATTCCGCCGACGGTGGTTTTCCAGCCGGAGATATCGCCCTTCGTCAAGTTGTTCACCAAGCGTTCGCAGCTGCGCAGCCCGCCGTCGCCGGAGGAGTACGCGGCTGCGCCGTGGTGGGAGCGCGTCGTCTTCAATGGGGGCGAAAAGATCGTGCGCGACGGCAAGGGCCAGGTGCAGTGGTCGGGCTATCCGAGCCGTTTCATGAACTCACTGATCGTTGCCATAACCTCGACCGTCCTGGCCGTCGGCATGGGCACCTTCACCGCCTATGGGTTCTCGCGCTTCAAGGTAAAAGGCGAGGCGGACCTACTGTTCTTCATCCTGTCGACACGCATGCTGCCGCCGGTGGTCGTCGCCATTCCGATGTTCCTGATGTACCGGGCGGTCGGCCTCAACGATTCCCATATCGGCCTGATCATCCTTTACACCGCCTTCAACCTGTCCTTCTCGGTGTGGCTGATGAAAGGCTTCATGGACGAGATCCCCAAGGAGTATGAGGAGGCGGCCCTCGTCGACGGCTATACGCGCATGGAGGCCTTCTTCAAGATCGTGCTGCCCGAGGCCGCCACCGGCATCGCCGCCACCGCCGTGTTCTGCTTTATCACGGCGTGGAACGAATATGCCTTCGCACTGATCATGACCAGCCGCCGTGCCCAGACAGCACCGCCCTTCATCCCCAGCCAGGTCGGTTCCGGCCTGCCGGACTGGACGGTGATTGCCGCCGGAACCTTCCTGTTCCTGCTGCCGGTCGCGATCTTCACCTTCCTGCTCCGCAACCACCTGTTGCGCGGCATGTCGTTTGGAGCGATCCGCAAATGAGCTTTCGCGACATCAACCAGAAATATCTCGAACCGGGCAGCCAGGTGCTGATGGTGCTCGGTATCATCGCGCTCTGCCAGCCGTGGAACATGCTGCTGCACAGCCATGGCGTGACCATCATCCTGATCGGCCTGATCGGCTTCAACATCACCTCCAAGATCGCGCCGGAGGAGAAGGCCGGCACCGGGCAAGGGGCAAATCCGGGGGCACAGCATTGACCCAGATCGAGCTTCGAGGCGTCCAGAAATATTTCGGCGCCGTCCAGGTCATCAAGGACCTCAACCTGAAGATCGACGACAACGAGTTCATCGTGCTGCTCGGCCAGTCGGGCTGCGGGAAGACGACGACGCTCAGGGCGATTGCCGGGCTGGAGACGATCGACGGCGGCGACATCCTCATCGACGGCAAGCCGGTCCAGCACCTCAAGGCCGCCGATCGCGATATCGCCATGGTCTTCCAGTCGTTCTCGCTCTATCCGCATATGAGCGTCTATGAGAACATCGCCTTTCCGCTCAGGGCGACGCGCAAGAGCAAGGCCGAGATCGACAGCGAGGTGCGCTCGGTCGCCAAGACGCTGCAGATCAGCGATCTCCTCGACAAGAAACCGTCGGCGCTGTCGGGCGGCGACATGCAGCGCGTGGCGATCGGCCGAGCCTTGGTGCGGCGGCCGAAGGCGATGCTGATGGACGAGCCGATCGGGGCGCTCGATGCCAAGCTGCGCGAGGAGATGCGGGCCGAGATCAAGCGGCTGCACATCAAGCAGGGCTCGACCAGCATCTACGTCACCCACGACCAGATCGAGGCGATGAGCCTCGCCGACCGCATCGTCATCATGCATGAAGGTGTGCTGCAGCAGGTCGGCTCGCCGGACGAGGTCTATTCGCATCCGGCGAATCTTTTCGTCGCGCAATTTGTCGGCAGCCCCGTGATGAACGTCGCCGACACTTCGGTGACCGAGAAAGCCTCATCGGCCTCGGTCACGGTCGGCGATGCGGCCGCCGGTTTCGAATTCCCGCGCGCCTTGCTGTCGAAGCTCAACGGCCATGCCGGCAGCCAACTCGCGCTCGGCATCCGGCCGGAAGGCGTCCTCGTCCGCCGCGAAGCCGCCGAGGGGTTCCTGCCGGTGGAGACGCAGATCGTCGAGCCGCTCGGGTCCTTCGACATCGTCGACCTCAAGGTCGGCTCCAAGATGCTGCGTGCGCGCACCAAGAGCGGCTTCATCGGCGGCCCCGGCGAAAGGGTCTTCGTCAGAATCGATCCCAGCCAGGCGCATTTCTTCGACACGGCGAGCGGCAAATCGCTGGGAGTGAGACTCTGATGGCCCACATCCAGCTCAAGAACATCTCGAAGAAATTCGGCAACCACACCGCCTTGACCGGGCTCGATCTCGACATCGCCGATGGCGAGTTCTTCGTCCTGCTTGGCGAGACCGGCGCCGGCAAGACGACGACGCTGCGCATGATTGCCGGCCTGGAAAACCCGAGCGAAGGCCAGGTCTTTATCGACGGCGTCGATGTCGCCGACTGGGGCGCGGCCGAGCGTGACGTGGCGCTGGTGCTGCAGCAATATTCGCTGTACCCGCGCTATACGGTGCGCCAGAACCTCGAATTTCCGCTGAAGCCGAAGATCCGCCGGCTGCCCGATGCCGAGATCAAGGATCGTGTCGACCGCGCGGCCAGGACGCTGAGGATCGAGCATCTGCTCGACCGCAAGACCGACAGGCTTTCAGGCGGCGAGATGCAGCGCGTCTCGATCGGTCGCGCCATCGTGCGCAAGCCGCGGGTGTTCCTGATGGACGAGCCGTTGTCGGCGCTCGACGCCAAATTGCGCGAGGCGCTGCGCACCGAATTGAAGAACCTGCAGATGCAGCTTGGCGCCACCTTCCTGTTCGTGACGCATGATCAGATCGAGGCGATGTCGATGGGTGACAAGGTCGGCGTGCTCAACCATGGCCGCATCGTCCAGACCGGCACGCCGTACGAGATCTATAACAATCCGCGCGACACCTACGTGGCAAGCTTCGTCGGCTCGCCGCCGATGAACCTCATCGACGGCAAGCTCGTCAACGGACGTGCGGTGATGGCGCCGCTCAATTTCGAATTGCCGTTTGCGGGGGGTGCCAAGACTTCGTGGGGGCTAAAGACGGGCGCGGCGACCGACGGTCGCCCGCTCGTCTTCGGTATTCGTCCCGAGGACGTCTATCTCGAGACCGGCGCGCCGGTCGAGGCGCGGGTCCATGACGTCGAGAACCATGGCGTCGAGAAGATCCTGACGCTGCGGGTCGGCGACGCCATGCTGCGCGCCACCGTGCCTGCCAGGACCGACGTCCAGATAGAGCAGCCGGTGCGCTTTGCCTGGAACCCGGACAAGGTGGTGCTGTTCGACAAGGGCAGCGGAATAAGCCTGCGTCACGCCGGCTAAGTACAAGCGTCTTTACTGCGCTAGAGCGGGATGCGTTCAAAGTGAACCGTGCATCCCGCTCTATCCATGTGTTTTAGCCGCATTTGTGCGACGCCACGTGATCCGCTTGGCTGCGAAATGCTCGAGTCTTCCCGTCATCCCCCGTACGGGGGATGCGGATGCTCCGATTTGTCGAATAGGCTGATCCTTTGGTCCCAAACGGGCTTTGCAAGCCCAATTTGGAGGCCCAAAACGGAGGGTTGGCTATGGGAAATCTGTTCCGCAGTTTTGCGACGATCCTGCTCGTCGCCGGTATGGGATTGTCGGCGGCGCATCTGGGCGAGGCGCAGGCAGCCAAGAAAGTTGTCGCCGGCGCGAAGGTCGACGCCAAGAAGATCAAGGACCTCAACGGCACGGTCAATCTGTCCACCAGCGACTGCAAGCTGTTGTTGAGCGGCACCGTCGTGGAAGTCTCGGATGGCAGGTGCGGGGCCTCCGGCAAATATTGCAAGAGCAGCGCCGGCTCGGCCTGCATCACCGAGCAATAAGCCGGCCAACGTTTAGCCGGCCTGGCGGATCTCCGCCTGTTCCTCGGCCCGGAAATGGCTGGGCGGCGATCCGATGACCCGTTTGAAGGCGCGGCTGAAGGAGGCGTCGGATTCGTAGCCGAGGCGCGCCGCGACGACGGAAATCTTGAGCCGGTCGCGGACCAGCCATTGCCTCGCCTGGTGCATCCGTACCTGCGTGACGTACTTTGCCGGTGTTTCGCCGACAATGGTTGCGAAGCGCTCGGCGAAACCTGATCGCGAGGCACCCATCATCTTCGCCAGAGCCTCCACCGTCCAGTCGCGGTTCGGTTCCAGATGGATCGCGGCCAGCACCCGGCCGATCTCGCGGTCCCTGACCGCCGCAATCCAACCGGAAGAGTCGCCGCAGCCGCGCTCGACCCATGAGCGGATGACGGTCGCGGCGAGCACATCGGCCAGCCGCGCCAGGATGCCGCCAGAGCCGACGCGCTCCATCGTCACCTCGCGGGCCATCGCTTCCAGCAAATGCGGGATACCTGGCTCATAGGCTTCCAACTCATGCGCGCGCATCACATCCGGCATCATGCCGAGCAAGGGGTGCAAGCCATCGAGATTGAAATACATGCTGCCGAAAAACAGCAAGGTCCCCGGACGGCAGCCGGGCATGCCGTCATTCGACATGCAATAGACACCCTTGCAGATTTCCTCGACCTCATAGCCGTGGATCGGCGCCGCCTCGATACCCGGCTCGCTCGCCAGCGTGTGGGCTGAGCCGCGCGGCAACAATACCGCGTCGCCCGCCTTCAGTTCCACCCATTCGCCGGACGGCTGCAGCAACCAGCAGCCTTTGCGGCCGATGAAATGAAACCGTGCCGCCGCCTGAGCCGGAAAATGGATGCCCCAGGGTTCCTTCATCTCGCAACGGCCGTAATCGACGCCTTCGAGGCGCAATCCGCGCAATATGTCTGTCAGCGGATCACCGGTGATTGGAATTTTGGACGAACGGTCAAACATAATGGTGTTTCTAGCATGGAAACTCCAGCTAATCACTCCCTATGTTGCTTGCATTGCAGCCAAATGCTGCGCTGCAACAGACCGGAGATCCCTCATGACCGAACCCGCGACAGGCGTCATGGACGCCGTTCTCGACCCATCGGAAACCGGCGAACGATCCGAGCCCGCATGGGGGGCGGTGGTCTCCCTGGCGCTCGGAGTCTTTGGCCTGGTGACCGCGGAATTTCTGCCTGCCAGCCTGCTGACGCCGCTTGCGCAGGATCTCGGCATCACCGAAGGCGCCGCCGGGCAGGCGGTAACGGCCACCGCCGTCATTGGCGCGATTGCGGCGCCGACCATGGCTATTGTCACCAAGCGGCTGGACCGCAGGCTGGTCATGTTGGCGCTGACGGTGCTGCTTGTGCTGTCAAACCTGGTGGCCGCGTTTGCGTCCTCGCTTCCCGTTCTTCTGATTGCCCGCATCATGCTCGGGATCAGTCTTGGCGGCTTCTGGTCGATGTCGGCAGCCATGGCGATGCGGCTCGTTCCGATGCGGCTGATGCCGCGCGCCATGTCGATCATTCTCACCGGCGTTTCGGTGGCGACGGTCTGCGCGGCTCCGGTCGGCGCCTATGTCGGCGACATCTGGGGCTGGCGGACGGCGTTCATGATCGCCGCCGTGGTCGGTGCGCTGGCGCTGCTGGTGCAGGTGGCTACCATTCCGAAGCTGCCGCCTGCAGGTACGGCAGGTTTTCGCACGCTGCTGGAGGTGATGAAGCGGCCGATGATCAGGGTGGCACTGCTGGTGGTGCTGCTGGTCGCCTCGGGACATTTTGCCGGCTTCACCTATGTCCGCCCGTTTCTCGAGAAGGTGCCCGCGCTGGACATCGAGACGATCTCGCTTGTGCTGCTCGCCTACGGCATTGGTGGCTTCTTCGGCAATTTTGCCGGCGGCTTCATTGCCGAACGCAGCCTCAAGGCAGCCGTCAGCCTGGCGCCCCTGCTGATCGCGTTTTCGGCGCTCCTGCTGCTGGTGGTCGGAGTTTCACCCGTCGTGGCTGCAATAGCAGTGGCCAGCTGGGGCTTTGCCTTCGGCGCCGTCCCAGTCGGGCTGCAGACCTGGCTGGTGCGAGCCGCCCCCGATCAGGCGGAAAGCGCCGGTGGGCTCATGGTTATGACGTTCCAGGTCGCCATCGCGTTGGGCGCCGTCTTCGGCGGCCTGCTGGTCGACAATACCGGCGTTGCCACCGCCTTCGCCTATTGCGCGGCGGCGACGTTGCTTGCGGCACTGGCGGCGTTCTTCCTTGGCCCCAAGCCGATCGACGACCCCAAGGCCTAAACGGAACGGCCGTCGAAGTCGAAGACCGGCACGGCGGCGACGTCCAACGCCTCGATGCAATTGATATTGATATAGGCACTTCGCCCGCTCCCTTCGCCGACATCCTCGGCGAAGGGGTGAATGCCGCAGCTGCGGCAGAAGCGGTGGGCGATGACATGGTTGCCGAAGCTGTAGCGGCCGATATCATCGCCCCAGGCAAGCACCCGCATGCTCTCATGCGGAACTGCCCATAACAGTGCACCCTTGCGCGAGCAGATCGAGCAATTGCACCGAACGGCTCCGGTCAGCTTGCCTTCGACCTCGAACGCGACCTTGCAGCAGTGGCAGCTGCCTTGGTAGAGCATCGGGCCTTCCTCCTTCGGTTCGACAGGTGCAAATCCGACCGTGCCGGGCTATGTCTCCTGCGGCCAGTTTCTGGCTGCTACCTTAAGACGTTGCAAGCGCGCGGAGTCCGACACCGAAAAATGCAATCAGCCCGCGATCACCTCGAAGCAATTCTTTCGCCTCTTGCCGCTCGCGTCGACGATGAGAGGGTTTTCGTAAAGCTCTACCCGGAAGTCGCACGGGCGGCGGCGGACGCCACCGATGCGCGGCGAAAAGCCGGCGTCACGCTCGGGCCGCTCGATGGGGCGATCGTCTCGATCAAGGATCTGTTCGATGTCGCCGGCGAGCCGACCACGGCCGGCTCTCTGCTGCTCGCCAACGCAGCGCCGGCGCTGCGGGATGCCATTGTCGTGCAACAGTTGCGCCAGGCCGGTGCAATCATCCTCGGCAAGACCAACATGACCGAGTTCGCCTTTACTGCGATCGGCGTCAATCCACATTATGGCACGCCCGGCAATGCTAGCGATGCCAGCCGTATTCCGGGCGGCTCCTCCTCAGGCGCCGGCGTTTCGGTGGGCGAAGGCACCAGCGAAATCTCCATCGGTTCCGATACCGGTGGTTCGGTGCGCATTCCGGCATCGCTGAATGGCGTCGTCGCTTTCAAGCCGACTGCGCGGCGCGTGCCGCTTGCGGGTGCGTTTCCGCTGTCAGCCACGCTGGACTCGATCGGTCCGCTAGCCCGCACCGTCGCCGAATGTGCGGCGGCCGATGCAGTGATGTCGGGCGAAAACCTGGCGGCACTGTTGCCGCTGCCGCTGGACGGCCTGCGCATCGGTATTGCGCGCGGCGTGCTGTTCGATGATACGCAGGAAGAGGTCGCGACGACGTTCGACCGGTGTCTGCGCAAGATAGAGCTTAGCGGCGCACGGCTTGTGGAGCTGTCGATCGACGACCTGCTTGCCGATCTGCGCGTGGCAACCCAACGCGCGTCGATCGCGGCGATGGAAGGGGCGGAGATCCATGCCGACTGGCTGGCGACGGGAGCGACGAGGCCGGTCGACCCGCGGGTAAGCGGGCCATTGTCGCGCGCCGCCGCCATTCCGGCCACGGTCTATGTCAGGGCAATGCGCCGCCGCACGGCGCTGGCCGCCGCGATGGATGACCGGCTGGCGTCGGTCGACGTGCTGGCCCTGCCGACCACACCGGTGACGGCGCCGACGATCGTGTCGATGACCAGCGACGAGGCTCTGTGCAACAGGACGGAAGGCCTTCTGCTGCGCAACACGCAGGTCGCCAACCAGTTCGATCTATCAGCCATCTCGCTGCCGATGCCGGGAATGACGCGTCCGGCCGGGCTGATGCTGGTGGCGCGCAATGGCCGTGACCACCACCTGCTGCGCATCGCAGCGGGCGTGGAGGGGCTGCTTGCAAATTGATCGGATAGCGCGTGTCAGCGCGACGAGCAGTGGCCGCGTTCGCTGTCCTTGGCGGCGCGTTCGATGCTGGTGGCTACCAGCCAAGGCAGGGTGTACCGCTTGCCGTTGAAGGTCCGGGTGCGGTTCTCGATCGAGCCGACAACAACGACCTTGCCGGCATAGAGCTTGTCTGAAAGATCGAGCGCCTTGTCTTGCTGCGGCAGGCGATCGATGTCGATTGAAACGCCTTTGATGAGCTTCCCAGCAGCGAGGTCGAGTGCGCTGTTCGATGGACAGGGTGCCGCCACGCAGCGTATGCCGTTGTCGCAGAACACGTAGCTACCCTGTCCGTTGGCGAAGGCTTGCGCCGTCGCCACGAAGAAGCCGGCGGTCAGCAGGAATTTTGTGACGCTTGCCATGCCGGCACCATCGCCGGCGAATTCGGGAAAATTGGGGCGCTTTCAGAAATCGGCAGGGAACCGCCGCCGGTAGTGCTCGACCACTTCGGCGTTGCGCAGATTGACCGGCAATCTGTTGGCCAGCACCAGCAAGGCTTCGCCAGCCGCGCCGACGCCCATGCGCATCATCGACTGCTCGGTAATCCCAGCCATGTGCGGGGTGACGATGACGTTGTCGAAGCCGAAATAAGGATGGTTGGGCGGTAGCGGTTGTGTAGCAAAAACATCGAGCGCAGCGCCGCCGATGCGGCCCTTCTGCAAGGCCTCGATCAGCGCGTTGTCATCGATCACCGGCCCGCGCGAAACATTGATCAGCAGCGCATCCGGCTTCATCCGCTCAATGCGCTCGCGGCTGATCAGCCCCCGTGTTTCGGGCGTCAGCGGGCAGCACAGAACGATGATGTCGCTCTGCTCGATGAGTGCATCGATCGACAGGAAGCCGACCCTGTCCGGCGCCGGCCGCATGCTGCGCGTCGTCGCCACCACATTCAGATCGAACCCATGGGCGGCGATGTGGCCAACCGCCTGACCGATCGCGCCGAGGCCGACAATGCCGATCGTCTTGCCCGCTAGCTCGCTGGCCACCACCGTGTGTTCGCGGCCCGCCAGCCAGCCCTTCGCACGCAAGTCGCGGTCCAACACACGGAAGCGCCTAAGTAGCGCCAGCGCCGCGAACATCACATATTCGGCGACAGATCGCGCGTTCACCCCCGGCACGTTCGCCACCAGCACGCCGGCCGCATTGGCCGCTTCCATCGGTACCATGTCCAGCCCGGCGCCGTGGCGGATCGCGGCCCTGAGCTTCTTCGCGCCTTCGAAAAGCGCCGCAGGCAAGGGAGCGCGAACGATGATGACATCGGCGTTCCTCGCCTCGGCGGCCAGCGTGGCCGCATCGAGGGCGGAAGCAACGACGAGTTCGCCGGCCCCGGTCAGCATGGAAGCGGCACGAGGGTGCAGTCTGTGTGTTGACAGGATCTTGGGCATTTCAGGCCTTTTCGAGCGCAGGGCTTTCCGGTTCCGCCCCACGCCCCTCGATCAGCCCCTTCCAGTAGCTTTCCGCGCCTTGCAGGTGGGCGCTCATCAGCGCCTGGGCGAGATTGCCGTCGCGGCGCAGCAGCGCCTCGTAGATCTGGATATGCTCGGCATGGGAGCGCACGCTGCGTTCGGGATCGTTGAAATAGATCGGCAGGCGCAGCTCACCCATCATGTAGTAGACGCTGCAGATATTGTGGAAGACGCTGTTCTTGGTCGCCCGCACGATCTCGAGGTGGAACTCGCGGTCTTCCCGGGCAAGCCCTTCACCGGCGGCGATGCGATCCTCGGAGGCCTTCAGGATCTCGCGCAGCCGCTCGAAATTCTCCTCGGTGGCGCGTGAACAGGCAAGTTCGGCGGCCTTGATCTCGTGGATCTTGCGCAACTCGACCGTCTCGTAGATCTGGACGGGATCGAGCGGCAGGCCGGCGCGGGCGAACAGCGCCATCGCCTCGACGCTCGCCTGCTTCGTATCGATGTAGATGCCGGATTTCGCCCGTCGCTCGACGATGCGCATGGCCTCGAGAATGGCCAGCGCCTCGCGGATCTGGCCGCGGCTGACGCTGAAATGCTCTGCCAGTTCGCGCTCCGACGGCGTGCGGCCCGTCTCCTTGTCCGAATGGGAGAACAGATAGGCGGCGAGTTCCGCGAGAAGGTTCTTTTCTTTCATGTCAGCCGTGTTGCGCGTGCGCCTCCAGGAACCGCTCCGAAATGGTGAATCCCAGCCCGGGTCTATCAGGGATCGCTACCATACCGTCCTTTGCTTCGACAGTCTCTTCGATCAGATCGTGGATCATCGGGTTGGCGCCGAGCGAATATTCGACGGTGAAGCTCGCCGGTGAAGCAGCGCAGACATGCAGCCCGGCAAAGAAGCAGGGCGCGCCGGCCCAAAGATGCGGCGCAAAGCGCAGATTGAAGGCGCTGGCGATGGTGCCGATCTTCATCGCCTCGCTGATGCCACCGCAAAAGGCCGGATCCGGCTGGAATATATCGGCGGATTTGAGCACGGCGAGGTCGCGGAAGGCATAGCGCGTCGCCTCACTTTCGCCGGTGGCGATCGGGATCGAACCGCAGGCGCGCACCTCGGCCATGCCGGGCTTGTCGTCGGCGATCACCGGCTCCTCGAACCAGGCGAGATCGAGGTCGCCGGCGAGATGGATAAAGCGCTTGGCTTCGGCCACCGTATAGGTGCCGTGCGCGTCGACCATCAGGTCGATATCGGGACCGAGCGCCTGTCTGGCGGCACGGACGCGAGCGGCCGAGATATGTGGGGCGCCGTCCATGGCGCCGACGCGCATCTTCAGCGCCTTGAAACCGCCCTTGGTGATGTAGGACTGCAGCTGGTCGCCGATGGCTTCCGCAGTAGCCCAGCCGCCGGAAGCATAGGCCGGCATGCGGTCCAGCTTGCGGCCGCCGAGCAGCCGCCAGACCGGAACGCCGAGCGATTTGCCAAGAATGTCCCACAATGCGATGTCGACGGCGCTGATAGCGGCGATGCTCATGCCGCGTCGCGCCAATTGCGGCATGGCGTGGCCGGCGCGAGCGGCGCTGTCGTGGCGCGTGCCATTATAGAGCATCTCCCATATGACGCCGATGTCAGCCGGGTCGCGGCCGACCAGCTGCGGGCCGACCTCGTAGTTCAGCAAATGGACAAGGGCGCCATAGCTGCCGGCGCTGCCGGCGGCATTCTTGCCCTCGCCCCAGCCGACCAGCCCGTCGTCGGTCTCGATGCGCAGGATGGCGGCGTCGAACGTCGCCACCTGACCGAAGTCGCTGCGGTGCTGCTTCGCGGCTTCGATCGGTATGCGGACCCACCAGGCTTGGACCGTCTTGATGCGCATGTTCATCCTCGGCCCGGCCGCGGTGAGGCGGAAGGGCTTTTCCAAACGGGTCGGCTACTTGATCAGCGGCAGCAGCGTTTCCGCGTTGATGCGCATCTGGTCGGTGTAGAATTTCTCCGTGAGCACGCTGGAGCCGTGGTCCTGAATGAATTTCAGCTGCTCCGGCGAGATGTCGACGGGGTTGCGTTCGACCATGTCGGGATAGGGGGCAGCCGGCGTGCGGTCGACGGGGGCGACGAATTCATTGGTCAGCGCGCCGTCATAGCCGATCTCCTTCAGCGTGCCGACGATCTTCGGCCAGTCGATCTGCCCGAGGCCGGCGGCGAAGCGGTTGTTGTCGGCGACATGGAAGTCGTACAGGCGCTTGCCGACCTGCCGGATGGCGTCGTAGACGTTAAATTCTTCCATGTGGATGTGGTAGGCGTCGAGGCAGACGCCGCATTCGGGACTGACCGCATCGGCCAGCGCCAGTGCCTGGGCGCCGCGGTTGAACAGATAGGTCTCGAAGCGGTTGAGCGGCTCGACCGCGATCTTGACGCCGACCTTCTTGGCGTGGGTGAAGCATTCCCGGGTGGCGTCGACCACCCATTTCCACTCCTCTTCCTCGGTGCCGTCCGGCACCACCTTGCCGACGGTGGCCGGAACCAGCGTGATGATCTCGCCGTCAAGTTCGCTGACCATGGTCAGCACGTCCTTGACATACTGCACCGAGCGCTCGCGTTGGCCCTGGTCCTTGGCGGCGAGATTGCGCTCGCCCAGCATCAGCGTCACCGCTCCCCAGCAGCGAATGCCGTACTCGTTCAACAGTGCGCGCGTCTCCTTGGGCTTGTACTGTTCGGGTTCGCCGGAGATCTCGATCGACTCGTAGCCGAATTTCTTGATGCGCTTGAGCGTCGTTTCCAGCGGCTCCGCCCGCATCCAATTGTGCGTCGAAAGATGCATGGTCTATCCTTCCCAGAATCGCCTGTACCAGTTCGCCTGCGGCGCACTCTGCCGAAGCGTGCCGCATGATTCCTCCGCAAGGCGTCCCAGCATTTTTTGCAAACTGGTTCGACCAATTGGGCTTGAAGGGAGGTCTACAGTAATTTCATCTGGACGGCAAGAACTGCTGCCATCAAGCGTTGGCTCCTGTCTATGCTATTGATTATACTTAAACATGTGGCTTAACTCGGCATGGTTGCAGGACCGTCGCAGCGCTTCAAATGGCTTGACCAGATTTCGGCATTTGGTAATACCAGAATAGCAGCGCTGAGCGCGCTGTGCAAAGAGACCAAAGACGCTGGCCCTGTTTTCAATCGGCGCTATGCTTGGTCGTGAAACATAGGGAGATGCCGATGCCGACGACGATGAAGGGGCCTGGTCTGTTCTTGGCGCAGTTTGCGGGCGACGCCGCGCCGTTCAATTCGCTGGCCTCGATCACCAAATGGGCGGCTGGTCTGGGCTACAAGGGCGTGCAGATCCCGACATGGGACGCCAGACTGTTCGATCTCGAGAAGGCAGCCTCCTCCAAGGCCTATTGCGACGAGGTGAAGGGCATCTGCGCCGATGCCGGCGTCGAAATCACCGAACTGTCGACGCATCTGCAGGGGCAACTGGTGGCAGTGCATCCCGCCTATGACGCGCAGTTCGACGGCTTTGCGCCGGCTGCGGTGCACAACAATCCAAAAGCCAGGCAGCAATGGGCGGTCGAACAGATGAAGTTCGCCGCCAAGGCGTCGAAGAATCTCGGGCTCAAGGCGTCGGTGTCGTTTTGCGGCGCGTTGGCCTTCCCATACCTCTACCCATGGCCGCAGCGGCCGGCGGGACTGATCGAGGAAGCATTTGCTGAGCTGGGCAAGCGCTGGAAGCCGATCCTCGACGTCTATGACGAGAACGGCGTCGATGTCGGCTACGAAATCCATCCGGGCGAGGACGTGTTCGACGGCGCGACATTCGAGATGTTCCTCGATGCGGTCGGCGGCCATAAGCGCTGCAACATCAACTACGACCCGTCGCACTTCCTGCTGCAGCAGCTCGATTATCTCGAATTCATCGACATCTACCACGAGCGGATCAAGGCGTTCCACGTCAAGGACGCCGAATTCAATCCGACCGGGCGGCAAGGCGTCTATTCCGGCTACCAGAGCTGGACCAACCGCGCCGGGCGTTTCCGCTCGCTCGGCGACGGGCAGGTGGATTTCGGCGGCATCTTCTCCAAGCTCACCCAATACAATTACGATTCATGGGCGGTGCTGGAATGGGAATGCTGCCTCAAGCACCCGGAGGATGGTGCTGCCGAAGGCGCCCCCTTCATCCAGCACCATATCATCAGGGTGACGGAAAAAGCATTCGACGATTTCGCCGGCGGCACGACCGATAAAAAGGTGCTGCGCGGCATGATGGGGATCTAGCACAGATATCCCTCCCCCTCGAGGGGAGGGTCGATCCGCGCAGCGGATCGGGGTGGGGTCGCTGGGCGTAGAGCTCGGCATGAATCGACCCCACCCCGCGCTACGCGTCGACCCTCCCCTCAAGGGGGGGAGGGGTATCTCAGATAACGAGGGAGAAAATCATGGTTGGCGCATCGAAGACGGAAACGGGAGGCGGTCCGATCCGCTACGGCATGGTTGGCGGCGGACAAGGCGCCTTTATCGGCGCGGTGCACCGCATCGCGGCGCGCATTGATAACGAGTTCGTGCTGGTTGCCGGCGCCTTGTCGTCGAATCCGGAGCGCGCCAAGGCCTCGGCGGCCGAGCTTGGGCTCGATCCGGCACGCAGCTACGGCTCCTATGCCGAGATGGCCCAGGCCGAGGCCAAGCGGCCGGACGGCATCGAGGTGGTGGCCATCGTCACGCCGAACAATGTGCACGTGCCGGCCGCCAAGGCTTTTCTCGAGGCCGGCATCCACGTCATCTGCGACAAGCCGCTGGCGACGACGCTGGCCGAGGCAAAGAAGCTGGCGGCGCTGGTCGAAAAGACCGGCAAGGTGTTTGTGCTGACGCATAACTACACCGCCTATCCGATGGTGCGGCAGGCACGCGAGATGGTGGCCAAAGGACAGCTCGGCGATATCCGCATCGTGCAGTCGGAATATCCGCAGGACTGGCTGACCGAAGATCTGGCCGCCACCGGCCAGAAGCAGGCTGCGTGGCGCTCAGACCCCAAGCAGGCCGGTGCCGGCGGTGCGCTGGGCGATATCGGCACGCACGCCTACAACCTCGCCCGTTTCGTCTCCGGGCTGGAGCTCGATTCGTTGTCGGCCGATCTCGATGCCTTCGTACCGGGGCGGCTGCTCGACGACAACATCAATGTGCTGCTGCGCTTCAAGCCGGTCGGCGGGTCGCACTCCGCCAAGGGCATGATCTGGGCAAGCCAGGTGGCGCCCGGCCACGAGAACGGCCTGAAATTGCGCATCTACGGCTCGAAGGGCGGGCTCGAATGGGTGCAGGCCGATCCGAACTATCTCTGGTACACGCCGTTCGGCCAGCCGAAGCAGTTGATCACCCGAAACGGCGCGGGAGCGTTGCCCGTCGCCGGGCGCGTCAGCCGCGTTCCGCCAGGCCATCCGGAAGGCTATCTCGAAGGTTTCGCCAACATCTACCAGGAAGCCGCGCGGGCCATTCGTGCGGCGCGCCGGAAGGGCGGCAAGCCGGCTAAGGATGTCGTTTTCCCAACTGTGCAAGACGGCGTCGAAGGCATGGCCTTCATCGAGGCCTGCGTGAAATCGGCGAAGAAGAATGGAGCGTGGACGAAACTTTAATCACTGCGTCCGGTTAACGGGAAGTCCCCCTCACCCGGATGCCAGCCGAATTGCAAGGGCAATTCGGGGCATTCCGATCTCTCCCCGAGGGGAGAGGAGATCGCCTGCGTTGGCGTCTGCATCTTCTCCCCAGAGGGGAGAAGGTGGCCGCGAAGTGGCCGGATGGGGGGCTTGTGGCGAAGTCGCCGGAGGAGCAAGCCCGGCCGTCAAAGGGGAGGGGCGTCGATGAAAATCGGCATGTGCATGTTGTTGTGGACGACCAGTGTCACGAAAAAACACGAGCCGTTGTTGAGGGATATCAAGGCGACCGGCTTCGACGGCGTCGAGATACCGGTCTTCTCCGGCACGCCGGACGACTACAAGAAGCTCGGTGAGCTGCTCGACCGCATCGGGCTGCAACGTACCGCCGTCTCGGCGATGGGCGATCCGGCGATGAACCTGATCTCGGCCGACGCCTCGACGCGCAAGGCCGGTATCGACTACATGAAATCGGCGATCGACTGCGCTCAGGCGCTTGGCGCGAACACGTTGAGCGGCCCGCTGCATTCCACACTCGGGGCCTTCTCCGGCAGCGGGCCGACGGCGGCCGAGAAAAAGCGCTCGGTCGCCTCGCAACGCGCCATCGGCGATCATGCCGGCAACAGAAACGTCACTATCGGGCTGGAGGCGCTCAATCGCTTCGAATGTTATCTGCTCAACACGATGGACGATCTGTCGGAGCATATCGACGCGATCGACCGGCCGCACGTCAAGGCGATGTACGATACCTTCCATGCCAATATCGAAGAAGCTGACCCGATCGGGGCCTATACGCGCAACCGCAAGAACATCGTCCATATCCACATTTCGGAGAACGATCGCGGCGTGCCGGGTCGCGGCCACGTCCCTTGGAAAGAGACGTTCTCTGCCATCCGCAAGAGCGGTTATGACGATTGGCTGACGATCGAGGCGTTCGGGCGTTCGCTGAAGGATTTGGCCGCGGCCACCAAGGTGTGGCGCGACTTTTCCGAAGGCCCGGAAGCTGTTTACCGCGACGGCTACAGGCATATCAGGAATGGATGGAGGAAGGCGCCCTAACCGCACGCCTGCGCAACGCCCCCGTCAGCCCTGGCCGGCCTGGATCCGGTTGTAGTCGTGGATCGTCCTGCTCAAGCGGCGGCGCAGGAAATTGGAAATGTTGTCGAAGATGAAAACGACGAGCAGGACCAAGAGCACCATGTAGAAGACATTGGCCCAGTTGGAATTGGTGCGCATCGCCTCCCAGAGCTTCAGGCCGATGCCACCGGCACCGACGGCGCCGATGATCGTCGCGCCCCTGGTGTTGGATTCCCACTGATAGAGTGTCTGGCTGATGAAGACCGGGATCACTTCCGGCAGCACGCCATAGCGCTGCACCAGCAAGCCGTTGGCGCCGGTCGACTGGATGCCCTCGCGTGGCTTGTCATCGATGTTCTCGAGGCCTTCCGAATAGACTTTGCCGAGCGTGCCGATCTCGGTGAAGAAAATCGCGGCGCTGCCGGCAAGCGGGCCCGGGCCGAAGGCGCGGGTGAAGAACAGCGCCCAGATCAGCATGTCGACCGAACGCATGAAATCGAAGAACCGCTTTAGCACCTGGCTAAGCAGGCCGCTCGGGGTGATGTTGCGGGCGGCGAAGAAGGCGAGCGGGAAGGCAACGATGCCGCCGAGCAAGGTGCCGAGAAACGCCATGACGATGGTCTGGAACAGCTTCGTCCAGACGTCGCCATGCTGCCATTGGGCGTTGTTCCAGATATTGTCGGCGGCCAGCGCAATGTTTGACGTGCCCGGCTTGAGTTGGGGTCCGGACATCAGCAACGAGACCACCTCGCCGGGCGACTTGCCGAAGAAGGGCGAGCGTGTGTCGAAGACGAAATTCGCCCAGCCGAGGAAGCGTTTGCGGACCTTGACGCGATCGACGGTTATACGGACCTCGCCGGCAAAGCCCATCCTGGCGACGATCTCATCGTCATGCGCGGTGATCCACTCCGGCACCGGGCCGGATATTACCGGTTTGCCGCTGGCCAAGGACACCGGCACCGTCTGGCCATTGGCGACCAGCGTCGCCTCGGTCTTGTCGAAGGTGACCGATTTGGCCCGGCCGTCGATCAGGATGGTGTAGGAGCCGTTGGCGTTGGTGATGACCCAATCGGGATGCGGGTCTTCGCCGAGCGCCGAAAAACGCGGGTATCTGGGTGTGATCCGAGGCTGGTCGAGACGGAATTCCGGCTGCAGATCGTAGCTGATCCATTGCGTCAGGAAGAGCGGCAGGCGCTCCCAGTGCGATTCCCTCAGTACTTGCGGCAGGCAGAAGAACCACAAGGCGTAGAGGAGATAGAGCAGGATGCCGGTGAACAGGACCAGCGGGCCGAAGCGTTTGTACAAGGGCCGCCGGAACACTTGGGGAAAGCGCTCCTCGATCGACCGCATCTCATCGGCGGTCATTGCGGCCATGGGCAGTCTTCTTGTTGATTTGCCATGATCTTTTCCAAAAACCGGAATCCACTTTTTGGGATCATGGTGAGGCACCCATCATGAATGCCTGCTCGCCGACGAGCTTGCGGCGTAGCCAGGCGGAAAACTGGTCGACGAGGAAGATCGTCGTGAACAGCAGCAGCACCAATGCCAGCGTCTTGGCGCCGAAGCCGCGCGAGATGGAGAGCTTCAGTTCCTCGCCGATGCCGCCACCGCCGACCGCGCCGATAATGGTCGAGATACGCACATTGATCTCGATCCTGAGCAGCGTGTAGGACATGAAATTGGGCAGCACTTGCGGCAGGCCGGCAAAGCGCACGCGCTCGAACCAGTTGGCGCCGACCGCGCGCAGGCCTTCTTCGGCGCGCATGTCGATGTTTTCGTTGATCTCGTAGAAGAGCTTGCCGAGGGCGCCGATGGAATGCAGGCCGATGGCGATGATGGCTGCGACCGGGCCGGTCGAGAGGATGGCTGCGAACAGGCCGGCAATGACGATCTCGGGGAAGGCGCGAAGCAGTTCCATGAAGCGCTTGACGACGAGCCTGAGCACCGGACTGGGCGTCAAGTTGCGCGCGGCGATGAAGGAAAAGGGCACCGCAAAGACAAAGCCGATGAAAGTGGAAACCAGCGCCACGTTAAGCGTGGTGAGCATCAGCTCGAAATATTCGGGTAGATAAAAGCCGCCCCAGAGATAGACGCGGCCAAGCGGGAAGTTGAACTCTTGGCTGCCCTTGTCGTGCGGCGATGCGATGTCGAACAGCGCCCGCCAGACGTCGTTCCAGTCCTTGGGAACAAGCCAACCAAGGAAATCCAGTATGTGCGGCAGCCGATCGAAGAAATGTCCGGCATTGGCCTCGTCGGCGAACCACATGGCTGTGCACATGGCGACAAGCAGTGAGCCGATGCCGAGCGCCGTGTAGAACCGGCGCAAGGACGTCTGGCGTCGCCAGGCGTCTGCTGCCTGCCGGACCGCGTCTGAACGAATTGTAGCGGCGAAGGTCATACGGGGTCACGAGCGGACACGCAAAAAGGGCGGCGCTGAAGGACGCCGCCCTTTCCGCAATTGTCGTCAGCCGCCGATCGCGGCTTTGCGGGCTTCGACGATGACGCTGTAGAAGTCCGGCTTCACCGGAACGTAGCCGGTGAAATCGCCGCCTTCGATGGCCTCGAAGCAAGGCTTGTCCTTGGCCGGCAGGCTGGTGAAGAAGTTGGCGAGCTTGGCGCTCATATCGCCGCCGAGTGCGGTGCGCACGACCAGCGGGCCGTTCGGGATCGAGCCAGAGCGCCAAACTTCGACGAAATCGTTGGGGTCCACGGCGCCCTTGGCGACTTCCTTGTGGAAGGTGCCGGAGGTGTAGCCGTTCTTGAAGTCGCCGATGCCCGAGGAATCGTCAACCGCCACGTCGACCTTGCCGTCGCGAACCGCGAGAAGGTTGTTCTCGTGGCCGCCATTGAACTGAGTCGAGGCGAAGAAGGTTTCGTTCGAAGCGCCGGTGTCCTTCGGGATCTGGGTCAGCGGGATCAGGTAGCCGGAGGTCGAATCCGGGTCGGCATAGCCGAGCTTCTTGCCCTTGGCCGACTTGATGTCGGTGATGCCGGACGACTTCAGCGCAAGGCCGATCGAATAATAGCCGGTCGCGCCGTCGGTCTGCTGGGTGGTGAGGATCGGGGTCACGGCGTTCGGATCCTTGAGGTAGACGCTGGCATAGCCCGACGCGCCAAGCTCTGCGAAATCGAGCGTGCCGCCGAGCAGGCCCTGGATAACGCCGTCATAGTCGGCGGCCGGGAACAGCGAGACCTTCTCGAAGCCGAATTCGGACTTCAGGTGATCGGCGAGGCACTGAAAGTTGCGCAGCCGGTCCGCTTCGTTTTCACCGCCAAGGATGCCGATGCGGAATTCCTTGATATCCTGGGCGTGAGCGGCGCTTGCCGCGATGGCGAGCAATGAAACGGCACCAAAAACCATCTTCCTGAACATTATCTCTCTCCTGTTGGTCCCGGCCTCGCGCCGGTAGCGTTCGAATTTTTTGACAGGTGCCTTTGACGCGGGCGGGCGATCAGGCCGTTCTCAATATCCCGGGAATGCGGGCTCGAGCGGTCCGGCGGATGCAGCGATTTTCTGTTTGATGGCGACACTGGTGGAGGTGATGGCCTCGGAGATTTCGCCGCCATTGCTGTCGGCGCCGTAGACCATGCGCACGGCCTCGCGGTTGAGGGCTTCGGGCGGGCCGTCGAAGACGACCTTGCCGGCGGCCATGCCGATGATGCGGTTGCAGTAGGTGCGGGCCGTATCCAGCGTATGCAGATTTGTGATGACGGTGATGCCCTCGCGCAAATTGATGTCCTGCAGCGAATCCATCACCACCTTGGCGTTGAGCGGATCGAGCGAGGCAATCGGCTCATCCGCCAGCAACACCTTCGGCTGCTGCATCATGGCGCGCGCAATCGCAACGCGCTGCTGCTGGCCGCCGGAAAGTGTGCCGGCCGGCTGCAGGGCGGTGCGGGCGATGTCGAGGCGCTCGAGGGCTGCAACCGCCTCGGCGCATTCACCGCGGGAGAACATGCCAAATAGGTTGGACAGCGTCGAGCGGTGGTTGAGCCGGCCGAGCAGCACATTGGTCAGCACATCGAGGCGCGGCACGAGATTGAACTGCTGGAAGATCATGGCGCAGTCGCGCTGCCATCGCCGGAGCGGCGAGCCGCGCAACCCGGAGACCTCGACGCCGTTGAACAGGATGGATCCCTGGCTGGGATCGATGAGGCGGTTAATCATGCGCAGCAGCGTCGATTTGCCGGCGCCGGAGCGGCCAATGATGCCGACCATCTGGCCTTGCGGAATCGCGATGTGAACATTGCTGACGGCGGTGTTCTTGCCGAACCGGCGGGTGACGCCGCGGATTTCGAGCGTAGCTGACATGGTGCAGGCTCCAGTCCAATCGCAATTGAAGGTCTGTTTACCCTGGCTAGCGCAGCCGCATGAACCTGCGGTGTCGGAACGATGTCAGTTTTGTTACTGCCCACAGCCTGGAGCGGGGCGGGATCAACTCGGCGCGAGAAGCTCGAATGGTGAATGGTGATAAGAACGGCTTCCCTGAGCCTCGAAACCTGTCCGCTGCCCCCATTCACATTCACCACCATTTCACGACCCTCAGCCGCCATATTTCTCCAGAAACGTCTCCGCCGACAATTCCCGAAAATCGTCGAGCGCGGCGCGCAGCCTTGCATGGTCCCAGTCCCACCAGGCGAGCGCCTGGTAGCGCTCCGCGGTGCGGCGGTCGAAGCGTTCGCGGATCGGCTTGGCCGGTACGCCGGCGACGATGGTGTAGGGCGCGACGTCCTTCGACACCACCGCACCGGCACCGACCGCCGCGCCATCGCCGACGGTGACGCCCGGCAGGATGGTCGAGCCGTGGCCGAGCCAGGTGTCGTGGCCGATGGTGACGCGTTTGGCGCGGCGCTTGGCGAAGAATTCGCTCTCGTGCTCGGCGTCGTCCCAATAATCCGAGGCGCGATAGGTGAAATGGTGCAGCGTCGGCCGCCAGGTCGGATGGTTGGTAGCGTTGATGCGCACGCTTGCGGCGATGTTGGCGAATTTGCCGATCGTTGCGCACCAGACGCCGCAGTCCTGCATCATGTAGGAATAGTCGCCGAGCGTGCTTTCGGAAACCCGGCAGCGCTCGGCGATCTCGGTCCAGCGGCCAAGCGTCGAGTTCTCGACTTCCGCCGTCTCGTGGATCAGCGGCGCCTCCGACAGTTTCCTGGTCATGCGGCGATTTTCCCGGCGGCGAAGGCGGTCACGTCGATGACGCGGTCGGCGACCGCCTCACGCACGTCGTGATCGTGGAAGATGCCGAGCAAAGCGACGCCCGCTGCCTTCTTGGCGGCGATCAGGGAAATCACCACATCGCGGTTCCTGGCGTCGAGCGAAGCGGTCGGCTCGTCGAGCAGCAGGATCGGGTGCTCGGTGATGAAGCCGCGCGCGATGTTGACGCGCTGCTGTTCACCGCCGGAGAACGTCGCCGGCGGCAGCGCCCAGAGCTTCTCCGGCAGGTTGAGCTGCGCCAGCAAGGCGCGTGCCTTGCCGTGCGCGACCTCGCGCTCCTCGCCGCGCTCGACCAGCGGTTCGGCCACGACGTCGAGCGCAGAGACACGCGGTACGGTGCGCAGGAACTGGCTGACATAGCCGATGGTAAGCCGGCGCACGGCAAGCACGGTGCGCGGGCTGGCCGAGGCGAGATCGATGAGCCCGCCCTCGTGCTGGACGATGATCTGGCCTTCATCGGCGGCATAATTTCCGTAGAGCATTTTCAGGATCGAGCTCTTGCCGGCGCCGGACGGGCCGCCGAGCACGGCGCATTCGCCGGCCCTGATCGCGAACGAGACACCGGCGACCACCGGCAGTTTGATGCCGTCGCGCAGATGCATGGTGAAGCTCTTCGCGACATCGGAGACAACGAGCGGGGTTGCCATCAGAGCGTTCTCCAATCGTCATTCGTCTGCGGGCCAACACCCCCCTCTGGCCTGCCGGCCATCTCCCCCTCAGGGGGGGAGATTGGCTGTCGCATTCGGTTTCGCCATTCTCCTGTGTCGCAGAACGGGCGGGACATAAAAGCTGCTGATCTCCCCCCTTGAGGGGGAGATGGCCGGCAGGCCAGAGGGGGGTACGCCGGAGCAATCATCGTCACACCTGCAGAATCGAGGAGACAAGCAACTGGGTATAAGGCGCGCGCGGATCGTCGAGGACGCGGTCGGTGAGGCCGCTTTCGACGACGCGGCCGTCCTTCATCACCATCATGCGCTGCGACAACAGCCGCGCCACGGCGAGATCGTGGGTGACGACGATGGCGGCCAGGCCGAGATCGGTGACCAGGCCGCGCAACAGATCGAGCAGGCGCGCCTGCACCGAGACGTCGAGGCCGCCGGTTGGCTCGTCCATGAACACCAGCCGCGGCCCGGTGACGAGGTTGCGGGCGATCTGCAGGCGCTGGCGCATGCCTCCGGAAAAGGCGCGCGGCTCGTCGTCGATGCGATCCTCGTCGATCTCGACGCGCGACAGCCAGTCGACGGCAGTGGCGCGGATTTTTCCATAGTGGCGGTCGCCGACCGCCATCAACCGCTCGCCGACATTGGCGCCGGCCGACACCGTCATGCGCAGCCCGTCCGCCGGGTTCTGATGGACAAAACCCCAATCGGTGCGCATCAGGAAGCGGCGCTCGGCCTCGCTCATGCGGTAGAGTTCGCGAAACTGGCCGTCGCGCATCCGGTAGCTGGCGGTGCCGGAACTGGGCAGCAGTCGAGTTGACAGGCAGTTGAGCAGCGTCGTCTTGCCGGAACCAGATTCGCCGACCACCGCCAGCACTTCGCCCGGCCAGAGGTCAAAAGTGACGTTCTCGCAGCCGACGCGCGAGCCGTAGGATTTGGACAGCGCCGAAACGCGCAGCAAAGGTTCGTCGGTCATTGCTTCTCCTTACCCTCCCCCTCGTGGGGAGGGTCGGCGCGTAGCGCCGGGGTGGGGGGTGAGGCGGTGGCAGTACCCCCACCCGCGCCTTCGGCGCGACCTCCCCACAAGGGGGAGGTAGGGGCGTTGCGCCGCTTCTCGCAATGATCGGTATCGGAGCAGACGAACATGTGGCCGCCATGGTCGTCGAGGATGACCTCGTCGAGATAGACGTTCTCGGCCGCGCACAGCGCGCAGGGCTGGTCGAAGGTCTGCACCTCGAACGGATGGTCCTCGAAATCGAGGCTGACCACATCGGTGAAGGGCGGCAGCGCGTAGATGCGCTTTTCGCGGCCGGCGCCGAACAATTGCAAAGCCGGCGAACGGTGCATCTTCGGATTGTCGAATTTCGGCGTCGGCGAGGGATCCATCACATAGCGGCCCTCAACCTTGACCGGGTAGGCGTAGGTGGTGGCGATGCGGCCGTGCCTGGCGATGTCCTCGTAGAGCTTCACATGCATAAGGCCGTATTCCTCCAGCGCATGCATTTTGCGCGTCTCCGTTTCCCGCGGCTCGAGGAAGCGCAGCGGCTCGGGGATCGGCACCTGGTAGACCAGCACCTGACCGGCACTCAGCGGATATTCAGGGATGCGGTGGCGGGTCTGGATGATGGTCGCCTTGGCCGTTTCGGTGGTGACCGCGACATTGGCGACCTTCTTGAAGAAGGCGCGGATCGAGACGGCATTGGTGGTGTCGTCGGCGCCCTGGTCAATGACCTTGAGCACATCGTCCGGGCCAATGATCGAAGCGGTAACCTGGACGCCGCCGGTGCCCCAACCATAGGGCATCGGCATTTCGCGCGAGGCGAACGGCACCTGATAGCCAGGAATGGCGATGCCCTTGAGGATGGCGCGGCGGATCATCCGCTTGGTCTGTTCGTCAAGATAGGCGAAGTTGTAGGTGGCGATGTCGGTCATGGCGATCGCTTCCGCTCTGTGCTACCGAATTGAGTTCCAAGACACGGAAAAGGGGCTGGGCTCCGATGACCCCGACCGGATGGATGCGCCTCGGAATCCTGTTGCTGGTGTTCGTCGGGGTGGTTGCCTTTGTGCTTCGAAGAATGGTTCTTCCTGAGCCGAGGGAAGGCGCGCAAGGCGAGACCATTGGCGGCAGTAACGGTTACGGCGGATCCGGAGGCCATTCCCCAGACGGGGGAGGTCACGGTGGTGGAGCTAACTGAAGTCATTCCGCTGCCTGCCTCTTCTCTTCGCCCTTGCCGGCATTTTCGCGGGCGTCGTGCTCGGTGCGCATGCGGCGCACGAGGTCGAGCTCGGCCTGGAAGTCGACATAATGCGGCAGCTTCAGATGCTCGACGAAGCCGGTCGCCTGGACATTGTCGGAATGCGAGATGACGAACTCCTCGTCCTGCGCGGCGGCGATGACATCCTCGCCCAACTCCGAGGCGCGCAGCGCGCGGTCGCACAGCGCCATGGCCATCGCCTTGCGTTCGCTCTGGCCGAAGACGAGGCCGTAGCCGCGGGTGAATTGCGGCGGCGCCTTGGCCGAGCCCTTGAACTGGTTGACCATCTGGCATTCGGTGACGCGGATGCTGCCGAGCGGCACGGCAAAGGGCAGTTCCGGCACGTCCAGTTCCAGTTCGACCTCGCCGATGCGAACTTCGCCGACGAAGGGATGGTTGCGCGCATAGCCGCGTTGGGTGGAATAGCCGAGCGCCAGCAGAAACCCCTCGTCGCCGCGTGACAGCGCCTGCAGGCGGATGTCGCGCGCCATCGGGAATTCCAGCGGCTCGCGGGTGATGTCGCCGGGGACACGATCCCCAGGCATGTCGCCATCAGGCTCGATCAGGCCTTCGCGGGCGAGGATGGCCGAGACGCGCGGCATCGCTTCCGCCTCGCCGGCACGCTGTTCCGGCTCGGCGACTTCGCCGCCGGCGGCAAGCTCGGGATCGAGCAGCCGGTGGGTGTAGTCGAAAGTCGGGCCGAGCAGCTGCCCGCCGGGCAGGTCCTTGTAGGTCGCCGACACCCGCCGCTCGACCAGCATCGTGCCGGTGTCGATCGCCCTGGTGTAGCCGAAACGCGGCAGCGTGGTGCGATAGGCGCGAACCAGGAAGATCGCCTCGATCATGTCGCCGCGCGCCTGGACGATCGCCAATGCCGCCAGTTCCCTGTCGTAGAGCGAACCTTCGCTCATCACCCGGTCGACGCCGAGCGCCAGCTGCTCGACGATCTGGTCTAGACGAAGTGCCGGCACCGAACGGTCGCCGCGCCGGCGGTCGGCGAGCAATTTGTGAGCATTTCGAATGGCCGTCTCGCCACCCTTTACCGCCACATACATGCTACGCCTCCATGATCTTGATGCGCGTCGTGCGCGGCAGGCAGGCAATTGCGTCGAACGTGGCGAGGATGATATCGACGCCACGCGGAAAACGCTGGTTGTTCTGCTTCCATTGCTCGACGAAATGGCGCGGCATTTGCGCCGGCGCGATCGTCGCCGTCTTCTCGATGCCCGGGCCTTCGAGCAGCAGCGCAGCGCCGGAGACGAGATCGCCGACCTCGAGGATCAGCGTCGTGGAGCGATCGGGATAATCCTGGGTGCCTTGCGAAAACCCGTCGAGCGCCATCATCTCGGCCGGCGTGGCGATCAGCGCGAAATGCGCGTCGGCCGGGGTGTTGGCCAGCGGCGCGCCGGTATGGAAGCCAAGCCAGGATTTCACTGCCGCCGACCCCTGCAAAGCCGGGTCGAGCCAGAGCGGCGTGTCGTTGTCGCACAGCGTCAGCGCAACGGCGCCGGCGGTGGCCGACAGCGGCACCGGGGGGTGGGCAAGGGCCGGCAAGGGCTGGACGCTGCCCGGCCGCGCCATCGCGTCCATCACGGCACGGAATACGGTCTGGGCATTGAATACCGGATCGGCGAAGCCGCCTTCAATGGATTGAGTGGCGATATCCATCAGTCTTCTCCGCGCACCATGGTGAAGAAATCGACCTTGGTCGCCGCCGTCTCGGCGCGGAGCTGTTCACGCGCCTTGGCCAGTGCCGCCTGCAAGGGCGCAACGATCCTGGTCTCGACCTCATTGCGGTGGGCCGGGTCCTGCCACAGCGCATCGGCGATTGCCGCCAGCCTTGCCTTCTGCTTGTCGCGGCCGAGCGCGTAGCAGTGGCCGACATGGCCGGACGCAAGCCGCACCGTGGCACGGGTGACCGTCGCCTCGCCGACATTGAAGGGCGCGCCGCCGCCGCCGATGCGGCCGCGTACCGTAACCAGGCCGGTTTCGGGGCCACGCAGAAGTTCCGCTTCGCAAGGCAGGCCGGCTTCGTCCCAGAGGCGGACGATATCGTCGCCGGTCGATTGCGCCAGCGTTGCCATCACGGCCTTGCGCTCAGCCTGATCGCGCGCTTCCTGTCCTCGCATGGTTAACATTCCCTTGCATCGAAAATTTGTCTATTGATATAGACAATTATACAAATTATACCTATTATCTAATGCGTGTCTATGACGGGTGCATGACACGGGCCAAAAGATCGGCGCAAGGAATTGGGGCGGGAGATGATCGGACAAGCCAACAGCATCGAGCGGCGCAGCGGTGTCGCGCTGTGGCGGCAGATCGCCGATCAGATCCTGCATTCGATTGCCGTCGGCGATTTTCCCGAAAATGCGGCGCTGCCGCCGGAGATCGCGTTGGCCGGACGCTATGGCGTCAACCGCCACACGGTGCGCAGCGCTATCGCAGCGCTGGTGCAGGAGGGTGTGCTCAGGGCGGAGCAGGGGCGCGGCACCTTCGTGCTGTCGCGCAAGCGGCTGTCTTATCCGATCGGCGCCCGCACCCGCTTTTCCGAGGGATTGCAAGGACAGGCGTCCGAGCGGCATATCACCTTGCTCGCGTCATCGATCGAGCCGGCCAACCGTCGTGTCGCAGAGGGCTTAGGCCTTGCGACGGGGGCCGATGTGATACGCCTGGAAACGCGCGGCGAAGCCGATGGAATGCCGGTGTCCCGCGCGGCCGGCTGGTTCGATGCCAGGCGCTTTGCCGGCATCGATGCCGCCATGGCGGAAACCGGTTCGATCACCGCATCGCTGGCACGTTTCGGCATCGACGACTATCTCAGGCAATCTACCGTGCTGTCGGCGCGCCATGCCGATGCCGCCGACCTTGCGGACCTCGAGCTGCAGCCCGGCGCCATCGTGCTGGTGACGGTCGCCGTCAACGTCACGCCCGACGGTCAGCCGATACAGTTTTCGGAGTCGCGCTTCCCGGCCGAGCGGATCGAGCTCAAATTGTCGGCGCTCTGAGATGCGGCAGCCCTGGCATCATCCGACTTGAATGACGGCCTTGATCAGGCCGGACTTCTCATGCGCCCAGCGGGCGAGGTCGTGCGGCGTCTCGCCAAGCGTGGTGCGGTGGGTGACCAGCTTTGCCAGCGGCAGCGCGCCGTTGCGGATCGAGGCGGCGACATGGTCGAAATCGGCACGCAGGGCGTTGCGGCTGCCGATCACCATCATCTCGCGCTTGTGGAATTCGGGATCGGAAAAGGCGATGTCGTCCTTGACGACGCTGACCAGGACCAGCGCCCCGCCGTGCGCGACATGGGCGAAGGCCGACTGCACCGACCGGGTGTTGCCGGTGGCATCGAAAACCACGTCGAAGCCGTCGCCGCCGGTTGCTTCCCGCACCAGGTCGGCAGCGCCCCGCGAGCCGTCGAGGGTCGCGAAGCCGAGTTCGCTTTCGGCGAAACCCAGCCTCTCCGCACTCATGTCGAGCAGCGTCACGTCTAGCCCGGCGATGCGGGCGAACAGCGCCGTGCCGAGCCCGATCGGGCCTGCACCGATGACCAGTGTGCGCGCACCTGGATCAGCGAGCGAGCGCCGCACGGCATGGGCGCCGATCGCCAGGAATTCGACGGCGGCGGCATCGGCCAGCGACAGGCCGTTTGCCGGATAAAGATTTTGCGCCGGCACCAGGATCTGCTCGCACATGGCGCCGTCGCGGTGGACGCCGAGCACCTCGATCCTGACGCAGCAATTCGGCTTGCCTTGCCGGCAGGCGATGCATTTGCCGCAGGCGAGATAGGGATTGACGACCACCGCTTCGCCGACGGCGAGATCGACGTCCTCGCCAACCTCGATCACGGTGCCGGAAACCTCGTGGCCCATGATGCGGGGATAGGCGAGGAACGGGTGCTTGCCTTCGAAGATGTGATAGTCGGTGCCGCAGATGCCGACATGGCTGACGGCGACCAGCGCCCAGCCGGCGGGGGGCGCGCCGGGCTCCGGGCGGTCTTCGAGGACAAGTTCGCCGGGCGAGCGGCAGACGACGGCTTTCATGCTTCAATCCAGTCGGTTCATGGCACCGCCGGTCCTGCTGTCGCGAGGCCGGCGGTTGTTGGGAGGCGGTCTATTTGCCGCGGCGGCGCAGCCCGTCGAAATAGACGATGACGATGATCAGCACGCCGGTGATGATGCGCTGCCAGAAGGCATTGACGTTGAGCAGATTGGCGCCGTTGTTGATGGTGGCAAGGATGAAGGCGCCGAGCAGCGGTCCGTGCACGGAGCCGACAGCGCCGAACAGCGAGGTGCCGCCGATCACCGAGGAGGCGATCGCCTGCAATTCCCAGCCCTCGGCCTGCGTCGGATTGCCGATGCCGATGCGCGAGGCAAGCAGCACGCCGACGAAGGCCGCACACAGGCCCGACAGCGTGTAGGCCATGTAGATGGTGCGCTGGACGTTGACGCCTGACAGGCGCGACGCCTCGGCGTTGGAGCCGACCGAGAAGAGATAGCGGCCCCAGCGGCTGTGGTGCAGGAAGATGTAGGCTGGGATGCCGACCAGGATCACCATCCAGAACAGATTGGGGACGCCGGCGAAGGAACTGCGCGAGAACGTCTGGAAGGCGTCGTTGTTGATCGAGATCGAGTTGCCATTGGTCATCAACAGACCGATGCCGCGCAGCGAGGTCAGCGTTGCCAGGGTGATGATGAAGGGTGGCAGGCCCATCTTGACGATGCCGAAGCCGTGGAACATGCCGATGGCGACGCCGACCAGCAAGGTAATCAGGATGGCCAGGAAAACCGGTGTGCCGGCGTTGATCAGCATCGCGACGATGACGGTGGCGAAGCCGACCACGGCGCCGACGGAAAGGTCGATGCCGCCGGTGATGATGACGAAGGTCTGGCCGACCGCCAGGATGGCGATCATCGACCCTTGCCGCAACAGGTTGGAGATGTTGTTGGCGGAGGCGAAGCTCGGCGTCGCCACCGACAGGATGATCCATAAAAGAACCAGCAGCGCCAGCAGTGTCAGCCCGAACAGGGCGTTGTAGTTGCGTTTCGGCCTTTCGGCAGCGATCGCCTCGGTGCTCATATCCGTCCTCCCGGTTTTTCTTGTTTCTCGGCCAGCGCCTGGGTGAGGATCTCCTCGTGGTCAGCGGTACGAAAGCCGTGCGTGGCCACCAGCTTGCCGCGCCGGAACACGTGCAGCGTGTCCGCGAGTTCATAGACCTCGGGCAGGTAGGACGAGATCAGGATGATGCCGGCTCCCTTGGACAACAGCGCGCCGAACAGCCGGTAGATCTCGGCCTTGGTGCCGACGTCGACGCCGACAGTCGGCTCGTCGAAGATGAATAGCTTGGCGCCATGGGCGAGCCATTTGCCGATGACGATCTTCTGCTGGTTACCGCCGGACAGGCTGGAGGCCAGCGCGCCGCGCGTCGGCGTCTTGATGCGCAGGTCGGCGATCTGGCGATCGGCTTGCGCCTTTTCCTGCGCGCGCGAGATCAGCAGATTGCTCGAGATGCGCTTGTAGATCGGCAGATTGAGGTTGAGTCCGACCGGCAGGTTGAGGCAGAGGCCCTGGTCGCGGCGGCTTTCCGGGGCCAGCGCCATGCCGAGCCTGATCGCGTCATGTTCGGAATTGACCTTGACCTCCTTGCCCTCCCACAGGATCTGGCCGGCCGATTTGCGGTGCCGGCCATAGAGCGTGGTGACGAACTCGCTGCGCCCGGCGCCGATCAGGCCGTAGAGGCCGACGATCTCGCCGGCGCGGACGGACATCGAGACATTTTCGAAACCCTTGCCGGACAGGTTCCTGGTTTCGACGATGGTCGCGCCGGGGGTGAAATGCTCCTTGTGGTAGACCTGCTCGATCGAGCGGTTGATCATCATCTTGACCAGCTCGGCGTCATTGGTCTCGGCAATGTTCCTGGTGCCGACCAGCGTGCCGTCGCGCAGCACCGAGACGCGGTCGGCGAGCTCGAACACTTCTTCCATGCGATGGCTGATGTAGATGATGGTGACGCCTTCGCCCTTCAGCCGGCGGATCAGCGTGAACAGCTGGTCGGCCTCCTTGCGGGTAAGATAGGCGGTCGGCTCGTCGAAGATCAGGAATTTGGTGCCGCGCACCGTGGCGCGGGCGGCGGCGATCAACTGCTGCTGGCCGATGGTCAGGTCACCCAGCATGACATGCGCCGGCAGGTCGAAGCCGAGATCGTCGATGATCTTCTGCGCCTGCCTGACCATCGCCCGCTGCTGCAGGATGCCGAAGCGGGAATCCTCCTCGCCGAGGAACATGTTGGCGGCGACGGTGAGATGGCGGCATAGGACGACTTCCTGATGCACGGCATTGATGCCGAGCGCCATCGCCTCATGCGGCGTTGCCAATGCGGCAGGCTTGCCCTCCCAGATGACGTCGCCGGAGGTGCGCGGCATGACGCCGGTCAGAAGCTTGATCAGGGTGGATTTGCCGGCGCCGTTCTCGCCGACGATGGCGTGGATCTCGCCGGCCTTGAAGGCGAGGTCGACCGGCTTCAGCGCGTGGGTGCCGGGATAGCGCTTTTCCAGCCCGCGGAGTTCGAGGATGGTCCTGCCCGGTTCAAGCGTTGGGGCCGGATGGAGTTCCTGCGCCGTCGACATCATGACAATCCTCCCAGATTGGCCCCCAAAGATTGGCCTCGCGATTGGCACGAGTGGGATGTTTCCGGGGCGAAAAAGGCCCCGGAAACAGTTCACTTGCGGCTATGCTCAGTCGAGCTTCGGGTTGAGCAGCGCGTCGATCTTCGGATCCTTCATGTTGGCCTTGGTAACCAAATTGGCGCCGGTGTCGACATTGGCCT
Source organism: Mesorhizobium sp. M0184 (assembly GCF_040322215.1). Taxonomy (NCBI): domain Bacteria; kingdom Pseudomonadati; phylum Pseudomonadota; class Alphaproteobacteria; order Hyphomicrobiales; family Phyllobacteriaceae; genus Mesorhizobium; species Mesorhizobium sp. M0184. The sequence goes on along the minus strand of NZ_JAMYSZ010000001.1, from coordinate 117,601 downwards.
CGACCTTCTCGCCCTTCGAGGCGGCGAGCGCCGTCTTGATGCCGTCATAGCCCATCCGGTACGGATCCTGAACGACGAGCGCCGAGATGACGCCGTCGTTGAGGAACTTGATCAGCTTCTCGTCGCTGTCGAAACCGACAAGCCCGACCTTGCCGGCCAGACTGTTCTCGGCGATCGCCTGACCGACGCCCTGCGCCATGATCAGGTTGGAGGCGAAGATGCCCTTGAGGTTGGGGTTGGCGGTGATCAGGTCGGTGGCGATGTTGAGGCCGGTGGTGGCCTGGCCGTCGGCGTATTTGTCGGCGACCAGCTTGAGGCCCGGATATTTGGCGGCGAGCTGTTCCTTAAAACCCTGGGCGCGCTGTTCGAGCGAGCCGGCGCCCGGAAGAGCGGTGATCAGGGCGACGTCGCCCTCGACCTTGCCGCCATTGGCTTCGCCGATGGCTGCGGCAAGGCCGTCGGCGGCAACGCGGCCGCCCTGGATGTTGTCGGTGGTCAGGAACGAGGTGAAGGCCTTGGAGTCGGCGCCAGAGTCGATACCGATGATCTTGACCTTGGTGGCGGCCTCGTCGATCGGCTTGCCGAGCGCCTTGGCTTCGGTCGGCGCGATGACGACGGCGGCCGGGTTACCGGCGACGGCATTTTCGAGGATCGAGATCTGGCCGTTGACGTCGGTCTCGGCCTGGGCGCCGAGCTCCGGCACGTTGACGCCGAGATCCTTGCCGGCCTTGCGGGCGCCGGCCAGAACGATCTGCCAGTAGAAGGACGTGGTGTCCTTAACGATGATCGGAATGGTCGCGTCGGCCGCGGATGCCGGGGCCGAGTGCATCACGCCGGCAAGCATCGAGGCGGCTGCGAGTGCCACGAAGGCGCGGCGATTGAGAATGCTGGTCACGAATTTCATTAGGAGTCCTCCCTAAGTCGCCCGGTGAATGTTACGGAAGCTCCATTCGGATGGCGCGGCCCGAACGGAACTTTATCAATAAAAAACATTTACCGCATTTTGATAGTGCATCACCTCGGTCGGCGCAAGCGATGTTTGATGGCCGCTCGAATGGCTGGGTGGGAAAGCTTGCTCCCTCGGAACTCCGCTGCCAATCTCCTCCAATATGTCGCATGGAATATTAATTCCATCACTCAGTCAATATGGAATGTTCATTCTTTTTCGGGAGCGTTGGAACTGTGACGCCTGGCGATCACGTCCGGTGTTCGCGACCGTTTGCGCATGTCCGGCTTAGAGCGTCGCTCCGAGATGCCAAGGCACGAACTCGTTGTCGCCGTAGCCGAACTCTTCGCTCTTGGTCTTGCGGCCCGAAGCCGTCTCGACGATCAGTTCGAAGATCTCGCGGCCCATGCCGGCGATGGTCTTTTCGCCCGAGGCGATGACGCCGCAATTCACGTCCATGTCCTCTTCCATCGTGTGATACATGGTCGAGTTGCTGGCGACCTTGATCGACGGCGTCGGCCGGCAGCCGAAGCAGGAGCCGCGGCCTGTGGTGAAGACGATGACATTGGCGCCGCCCGCCACCTGGCCGGTGGCCGAGACCGGGTCGTAGCCGGGCGTGTCCATGAACACCAGCCCGTGCCCGGTGACCTTTTCGGCATAGCCGAAGACGCCGTTGAGCGGCGTCTGGCCGCCCTTGGCGACCGCGCCGAGCGACTTTTCCAGGATGGTGGTCAGGCCGCCGCGCTTGTTACCCGGTGAGGGATTGTTGTCGATCGATGCGCCATGCTTGGCGACGTGGTCTTCCCACCATTTCACATAACCGTCGAGCTTGGCGGCGATCTCGGGGGTTGCGGCGCGATAGGCGAGCAGGTGCTCGGCGCCGTAGATCTCCGTCGTCTCGGAGAGGATGCCGACACCGCCGACGCCGGCCAAAATGTCGACCGCGGCACCCAGCGCCGGATTGGCGGTGATGCCGGACATGCCGTCGGAGCCGCCGCATTGCAGGCCGACGACGATCTCGCTGACCGGGATCGGCTCACGCTGAAGCTTGCCGACCTCCTCGGCGATCTCGGCCAGCACGACCAACGCCTTCTCGACCGATTTGCGCGAGCCTCCGGCTTCCTGGATGTTGAAATGACGTTTTCCCGCGGCAACGCCCTTCTGGCCGTAGAGGGTGAGCTGGTTGACCTCGCAGCCGAGCCCGACCATCAGCACGCCGCCGAAATTCGGGTGACGGGCATAGCCGGCCAGCGTGCGATGCAGCACCATCATGCCGTCGCCGGTGGCGCTCATGCCGCAGCCCTGGCCGTGGACGATCGGGACGAAGCCGTCGATGCCGGGATATTGCGGCAAAAGCGTGCGGTTCGCGGCGTCGGCGATGGCATGGCAGACGGTGGCCGAGCAATTGACGCTGGCGAGAATGCCGATGAAATTGCGCGTGCCGGCGCGGCCATCGGCGCGGCGGTAGCCCATGAAGGTGCGGGCGCGATCGGCCTCGGTCGCATGCACAGCCTCGCTCGGCGGCACCACCGGCAAACGCCCGCTTTCGAAGACCAGATTGTGCGAATGGACATGCTCGCCGGGCGCGATGTCTTGCGTGGCGCGGCCGATCGCCTGGGCGTATTTGACCACGGCCTCGCCGGCCGCAATCGGCTTGATCGCCACTTTGTGGCCCGGCTCGATCACTGCGGCGACGACGGCGCCGCCCGGCAGCACGGTGCCGATCTCGATGCGGCCATTGGCGACCGCGACATTGTCGGCGGGAGACAGAAGAATGCTGTTTGCGGCGTTCACGGGAGCTTCCTGGGTGTGTTCCTGGGTGCGCGAGCGGATTGACACGCGGCTCTTAACATATAATGTCTTTTATCGTGAAAAAACATTTTTGCGTCAATTGTTTTTTCGCCAGAGCGCGACGCGTCTTTGGATGCGAGAAGTAGGCTCTACAACTAAAACTAGCGTTGCGCATGATGTTTTCCGAAAAGGTACCGGTTTCATGCGCGAGAAACGCTTCACACTGGCCGCAAACGCCGATGCGCCACGGGGCAGGGATGTCGAAGAGCAACAACGTTTACAAGGACGCCTATAATCGCGGTCTGAGGCTGCTCGACGAAACCAGGAGCCTGCCTTCGGAGCCGGAGCTGGGTACGCTGCTCGGCGTCAGCCGCACGACGGTCCGCACTATCCTTGCGCGCATGGAAGAAACCGGGCTGATCGACTGGAACAAGCGCAGCAAGATGGTCCTGCGCGAACCGCGACCGGACGATTTCTTCCCCGAGGAAGAAACCGACACGCTGGCCGAGATCATCGAGCGCTCCTTCATGCGGCGGCTGCTTGCCAGCGGTGCCGAAGCCGGCATGCAGATCAACGAGCTCGAACTGGCGCGCGAGATCGGCGTCGGCACCACCAGCGTGCGCGAATTCCTGATCCGCTTCTCGCGCTTTGGGCTGATCGAGAAGCGCCGCAACAGCCACTGGGTGCTGAAAGGCTTTACCCGCGCCTTCGCGTTGGAGCTGACCGAAATCCGAGAGATGTTCGAACTGCGCTCGGCCGCAGCCTTTGCCGCTCTGCCCGAGGACAGCCCGGTGTGGGCCGACCTCGACCGCCTGGAAGACGAGCATCACCGGCTGGAGCGCGAGATCGCCGTGCGCTTCAACGAATTCTCCGAGCTTGACGAGCGCTTTCACCGGCTGATCCATCGGGCGTCGCACAACCGCTTCATCGTCGATTTCTACGACGTCATCGCCATGATCTTCCACTACCACTACCAGTGGAACAAGGCGCAGGAGCGCGAGCGCAACGAAGTCGCGGTCCAGGAGCATCTCGCCTATATCGCCGCGCTCAAATCGCGCGATCTCGCCAAGGTCGACGCCGCCTGCCGCAAGCACCTGAAATCGGCCCGCCACACGCTGCTGACGTCCATTCCCGAGGGCAGGCAGCCGCAACGCGCGTGATTGTGTTGCGTTGCCGCAGCAACGTTTTGGCGATTTTCCGGCCGCCGGCTCCGTGCTAGAGAACTGACGTTGCTGCGTGAAGAGGCTGGTTCTTGACCATACGCCGGAGACGATGGAGCATGCCGGTCGCGTTCGCCGCGGCGTGGCTTTTGGTGCTCCAGTCGATGTTCGGCGCGTTTGCGTCCGGCGTCGAGCCGAAAGCCTCGCAATTCGATGCTTTTGGCAACACGATCTGCACCCATGACGGTGCGGCGCAACTCCCCGCCGGCGATCCGCATCAGCAGCACATGCCGGCTTGCTGCATGCTTGGCTGCAATCTCGTTTCGGCGGTCTATGCGCCGCTGGATGCAGCCGGGAGCCTGGCTCGCAGCCTTTCCATCGAAACCATCGCATTTTTCCTGCCGGCCTTCCGGCATCGCGATTTCGCCCGCGCCCGCACTCCGTCCAATCCGCGCGCACCACCGGCGACGGCCTGATCCGTTCTGGTTCGCGCCGCGCAACGCTTTGCCGGCGCGTTTGTCGACATCGTTCGCGACCGGCCATCGGCGCGATCCCCTAAAGTCCACGGAGCAATCATGTCTCACTCTTTTCGCGCTGCCGCATCCAGCCGCAGGCGCTTCTCACTGGGTAGTTTCGAGCAGCGTCTCGGCGTCGCCCTTTGCGTTCTTGCCCTCCTGTTCGCCAGCGCCCAGACGGTGTTGGCACACGAGTTCAAGCTTGGCGATCTCGAGATCGGGCACCCCTGGTCGCGCGCCACGCCAGCCGGCGCCAAGGTGGCCGGCGGCTACTTCACGATCACCAACACAGGCAGTGCGGCGGATCGCCTGCTGTCGATCACCTCCGACATTTCGGCCAAGGCCGAACTGCACGAGATGGGCGTCAGCAATGGCGTCATGACCATGCGGCCGGTCACCGGCGGCCTCGAAATCCCGGCTGGCGGCAAGGTCGCATTGGCGCCCAACGGCTATCATTTGATGTTCATGGATTTGAAGCGGCAGCCCAAGGAGGGCGAAATGTTCTCCGCCACGCTGACCTTCGAGAAAGCCGGGCCCCTGCAGATTGAATTCGCCGTGCAAGGCATCGGCAGCGCGGCGCCCCAGGACGACGACTGACTTGGCCGCTTCGAGAGGTACCGTCATGAAGAAATCTCTTTTGCCCGGCTGCGTGCTTCTTGTCCTCGGGACCAGCGCGGCCTTTGCCCACATCACGCTCGAAACGCCGGAGGCGGCGGTGGGCTCGACCTACAAGGCGGTTCTTCGGGTGCCGCATGGCTGCGAGGGCAAGGCGACGACCGCGCTGCGCGTGCAGATCCCGGAAGGGGTGCTCTCGGTCAAACCGATGCCGAAGCCGGGTTGGACACTGCAGGTCAAGAACGGCAAATACGAAAAGTCCTACCAGCTCTACGGCCAGGCAGTGACCAGCGGCGTCAAGGAGATCGACTGGAGCGCCGGCAGCCTGCCGGACGAGTTCTACGACGAATTCGTCTTTCGCGCGACGCTGGCGTCCGACCTGCCGGCAGGCCAGACGCTGCATTTCCCGGTGGTGCAGGAATGTGACGGGGTTGCCGATCGCTGGATCGAAATTCCGGCGGCCGGGCAGGCTGAGGACGCGCTGGAATTTCCGGCGCCCGGCCTCAAGCTGCTGCCGAAGAAGTGATCTCCTTACGCGGCGCGCTCTATCCGAAAGAGCGCGCCCCTGTCTTTGTGGCGGTGACATGAGCGCGGCATCCATCCTGCGAACGGCCTGCACAACCGGCCGGCTTGCCATCGGCCTGCTGGCTGCGATTGTGCTGCTTGCCACCATTGCCGCGCCAAACGCAGCCTTCGCCCACGCGGCGCTGATCAAGGCCGAGCCGGCTGACAGTGCGGTGCTGGCGCAGAGCCCGTCGCAGCTGTCGCTGACCTTCAGCGAGCCGGTTTCGCCGCTGGTGCTGACGCTGGTGCGGCCCGACGGCACGTCGATCCCGCTGAGCTCCTTCCGGCTCAGCGGCCAGACCGTCGAGATCGACAATCCGCAGGCGCTGACATCCGGCACGCATGTGCTGAGCTGGCGGGTAATCTCCGCCGACGGCCATCCGGTCGGCGGCTCGGTGCTGTTCTCGGTCGGTGCGCCGAGTGCTGCGCCGGCCGCCTCCGAAGCTGTCGACCGGGAGCCTCGAACGGCGATCTGGATCGGCAAGGTTTTTCTATACATCGGCCTGTTTTTCGGCGTCGGCGGTGCCTTTGCGCAGGCCTGGCTGGCGCAAGGCGGTCGATCCGCCCAGAACATGATCGTCGCAGCGATCCTGTGCGGGCTGGCCGCCGCACTCTTGTCGCTCGGTTTCCAGGGGCTGGATGCACTCGGCGCGCCGCTTGCCCGGCTGGCACAGCCGGTCATCTGGCAGACCGGGCTTGGCACCAGCTTCGGCTGGACGGTGCTGATCGCGCTGATGGCGCTCGGCCTTGGCCTGCTATCGCTGGTCGTGCCGCCCGCCGACGCAAAGCCGCTGGCCTTGGCCGGACTGGTTGGCGTTGGCGCAGCACTTGCCGCCAGCGGGCATGCCAGTGCCGCCGAGCCGCAATGGCTGACCCGGCCGATGGTGTTTCTGCACGCCACTGGTATCGCGATTTGGTCCGGGGCGCTGGCGCCGCTCGGTCTTGCCTTGAAACGGCAGCCGGACAAAGCCGGGCCGTTGCTGCGCCGGTTTTCACGAGCGATCCTGTTCGTCGTGGCGGTGCTTGCGGCAGCCGGCATCGTGCTCGCCGTCATCCAGGTGCAAACGCCGTCGGCGCTGGTCCATACCGCTTATGGCCGGCTGCTGCTGCTCAAGCTGGCGCTGCTCGTCTTTCTGTTCACGCTCGCCGCCGTCAATCGCTTCAAGCTTACGGCCCCGGCTGAGGCGGGCGAAACGGAAGTCCAGCGGCGGCTGGCCCGCTCGATCGCCATCGAGCTGCTGATCGTGGTGGCGATCTTCGGCGTTGCCGCCGGCTGGCGCTTCACGCCGCCGCCGCGGGCGCTGGCGATCGCCGCGGCACAGCCGGCATCGGTGCATATCCACACGCTGCAAGCGATGGCCGATCTCAGCATTGCGCCCGGTCACACCGGACCTGTTGCCGCTTCGATCTTCATCATGACCGGCGATTTCGGCCCGCTCGACGCCAAGCAGGTAACGCTGGTCCTGTCAAAGCCCGATTCCGGCATCGAGCCCATCAAACGCCCGGCGACGAATCCCGGCGACGGCACCTGGCGCGTCGACGATCTCGTCATTCCGGTCGCCGGCCGGTGGACGGCGCGGCTCGATATCCTGGTCTCGGATTTCGAGATGGTGAAGATAGAGGCGCCGATCGACATCAGGCCGGAGTGACGTGCTGATATTCAGGTGATGCCGGCCTGCAAATGGCGGTATCCCTGCGCTTCCGGTGCTCACGTACTTAAGTACGCTCCGCTCCGGTTCTCGGAAACCACCATGTTCGGCTCGGCCTGACCTGAATCTCAACACGCCCCGGCTGCAAGACAATTGGGCGAGGCGGTTGACGCGGCCGCGAACCCCCGTCAATCATCGCCATCAAGAATGGGCGTCCAACCCAATCGCGGGCTCAAACCAACAAGATCCGAAAGCAGGGAAGAAACGATGGAAAAAGCCGAAATCGGCCTGATCGGCCTTGGCACGATGGGCTCCAACCTGGCGCTCAATATCGCCGAGAAGGGGCACCGCATCGCCGTCTTCAACCGCACCGCGGCGCGCACCGATGCCTTTGTCGAAAATGCCGGCGCGCTCAGGGATAGGGTGGTGCCTTGCTACAGCCTCGAGGAACTGGCCGCCGCGATCCGGCCGCCGCGGCCGATCATCATCATGGTGCTGGCCGGCAAGCCGGTCGACGAGCAGATCACGGCATTGCGCGGCGTCCTGTCGGCCAACGACATCGTCATCGACGCTGGCAATGCCAATTTCCGCGATACTATGCGGCGCTTCTCCGAGCTTACCGATTCGGGCCTGACCTTCATCGGCATGGGCGTGTCCGGCGGCGAAGAGGGCGCACGCCACGGTCCCTCGATCATGGTCGGCGGCACCGAAGAGTCCTGGAAGCGCGTCGAAAAGGTGCTGACCGCGATCTCGGCCAAGTTCAAGGACGAACCTTGCGCCGCCTGGCTCGGCACCGATGGCGCCGGCCATTTCGTCAAGACCATCCACAACGGCATCGAGTATGCCGACATGCAGATGATCGCCGAAATCTACGGCATCCTGCGAGACGGCCTGGGCATGGGGCCGAAGGAGATCGGCGAGGTGTTTGCCGGCTGGAACACGGGCCGGCTCAACTCGTACCTGATCGAGATCACCGCCAAGGTGCTGGCCGCCGACGACCCCAAGACCAGCAAATCGGTGGTCGACATCATCCTCGACCGCGCCGGCCAGAAAGGCACCGGCAAATGGTCGGTGATCGAGGCGCAGCAGCTCGGTATCCCGGCCACGGCGATCGAGGCGGCTGTGGCGGCACGCGTGCTGTCGTCGATCAAGGACGAGCGGCTGGCCGCCGAAAAGGTCTATGGCGGCGGCGTGAGCAAGATTTCCGGAAACAAGGACGCCCTGCTCGCCGATCTCGAACTGGCGCTGTTTGCCGGCAAGATCGCCGCCTACGCGCAAGGCTTCGCGGTGATGAGTGGCGCGTCGAAGGAATTCAACTGGAACCTGCCGATGCCGGTCATCGCCAAGATCTGGCGGGCCGGCTGCATCATACGCTCGCAATTGCTGGATACGATGGCGGAGGCCTTCGGCGCCGGCGGCGCAGCCACCAACCTGTTGATGGCGCCGGCTTTCGTCTCATTGATGCAGGAGGCGCATCCGTCACTTCGCCGTGTCGTGGCACGGGCGGCCGAAGCCGGCTCGCCGGTGCCGGCCCTGTCATCTGCACTTGCCTATTTCGACAGTTACCGGCAGGGCCGGGGCACCTCGAACCTGATCCAGGCGCAGCGCGATTTCTTCGGCGCGCACGGCTTCGAGCGCATCGATGGGCAAGGCGCTTTCCATGGCCCGTGGGGGAGTGGGGCGGGCGGCTAGCGCCCATTGGAGACCTTCATCTCCCATCCTTCGAACGGAGATTAGCGCCCTCAATATGGCCCTCTGTGGCTGAGTCTCATCCGCCTGAAAGCGACTATCAAGGATTGGAGACTAGTTGGCCCGTGCGGTTATCCCGCAGCCTCACGCTTCTTTTCAACGATCTGGTGAAGCGCTTGAAGGAGTTGCCCCTGATTCACGCGCCTGACATGGGTGGGGGCGACGCTTCGGTCTGTGGTTGCGGCGGTGCGATAGGCATCTTCGAAATCTTCGTCAGACAAAATGGCAGGGAATCTTCCGGCCTTCAAAGCTGCGCGCTCCCGCTCGTAAGAGACATAAAGCTCGGCGATACCTTTTACTTCCAATGCGTCGGATATAGCGGCCAAATCTGCGCGTGATCCTTCTTCGAAGCCCAACCGCTGAAAGAGCGGGTAGTTATAGTTGCGAAGATTCGCTGCCCCCTGTGGAGTTGATGCAGAAAGCATCAAAAGGGAGTATCCTTCGTTGCTTCGAATAGCCTCATCAAAGAGATAGCGGAGGTCTTGCAGGTATCCTTGTATCTTTGACGCGCTGTATCCGCCAGAAAACAGCGTTTCAACTTCATCAAGACAAAGCATAACTCCAAAAACTATGCCTTTGCTGCGAGCGAACGAGAGCAGCTCCGTCATATTGCGTGTCATCATCGCAGCGCTGCCGAGCCGAGCAAAAACACCGAGATGGCGCTTTTCTGTATTGCTCAGCGCCGCACCGCCAAGCCATTTTTTTGCTAGATCTCTAAGAGGCTCGAAGGACATGCGCCCATCGCGATCTGGTGGTACGAACCCAGGTCGGCTCGCTTTGAAAAGAAGCTGAAGAACGTTCCTCAACTCGCCCTGCTTCAAATCGTCGAACTCGGCTGCATCTTCACAGCTTCGAACGATAGCTGTAAGCAAATCGTATTCACCGGACAGTTTGGCGGCCTCATCAGCCTCGCGGAGTACCTCTCTTACGAGGTGAGAGGCCGAACTCGATCCAGCCAGAATCTCAACCACCGCAAACGGACGCCCGGAGGTGCGACGGAACTCTCTCATCATATACTGACAGTGCCGCAAAAAGTGGGTCTTGCCCCCTCCAGTACCCCCTTGGACACCCATCGCGCGGCGTTGGGGGTCTTCGGCCAGCACCTCTCGCACGAGGCCGACGAACCGATCTCGCGCGTCGACCTGATTATACAGCACCTCCTCGATAATGGTCCGAGCCGCCGGAAACGGATTCCGCGTGAAACCGAACCGAGCATAGAAGGGATCTTCATGATCCTTCTGATCAGGCGTTTCGCCGAGAAGCTCCGCGAGCGACGGCATCACCGCACCCTCTCAAGGGTGAAGACGGGTCGCCCACCGATTTCGAATCTATCCATTGGTACTGGCACTTCCTCAAGTCCGAGCAGCGACCCGGAGATAACAGCGTCAACGCCGGTTGGCTTCCCGCCGACAGCGTACCCGAAAGTGAATTTTTCAGATAGCACCCTAGCATGCTCTTGAACCGAACGGGATACTCCCCACGGAGAGATACGGGCTGCGCGGCAGAAATTCGGCAGAAATTCAGATACTTGCGCAATGTTGTCCCGCGCTGCGTCCTCATAGGCAGCTTCAAAGGCTTGCAGGAAGCTCGGCGGGTCAGGCCTCCTTGAGCCGTCACGCCAAACGGCGCCGTCAGACCAGCATTGTCCGAGAAGCACATGATAGCGGACGAGGCGGATACTGGCCTCTTGCGCTACGTCAGCGCCGAGCGCCGCGGCAAGGATGCTCCTCACATGCTCCCTCGCCAGTTCCCCGTTCTGCTGAAAATGCTCTAGGATCACCCGATAGGGCTCAAAATTCCGAAACTGATCACTGATCCCATCCAAGTCTGCTCTCTGCAAGCAACTCTCGACGACATCTAGCTCCGCTCGGGAAATGATCGTTTCACCGTCGAAATCGACGAGCTTGGCCCGACGAACGACCTCCAGACTCCTGCGAACATTTCCCTCATTGGGCCGGTTCGCTGCGGGCAGCTTTTCCATCAGTTCTGCAAAGGATAGCTTCCCTGAAGCGTAAAGGGCACCTGCTATGCGTAGGGCGAGAGGGAGCGAGGATTGAGGGATCGCAGCATGGCTGAAAGCCGGCTCATGCGCGTCGGCTCCTGATACCGCTTTTTCCGAAGTCGTAGCATCGACTCGCTCCTTGGCCTTCACCCGCTTCGGGTTTGCCGGCGTCGCGTCCTTCGCCTCTCTGTCATTGCTCTTTGCGGCCCGCGCCGAACCGGCCTTCTTCGCCGGCGAGGGGTCATCCTCTGAACTCCGAACGTCCAGATACTCTGCCACCCAGTCTTGCGGCTGTTTGCCCGGCCAATAGCAGGTCAGGCTGAGTGGCGTCTTCGTCGAACCTCGTATCCTGACGGTTCCGAAAGCGTGGGTTAGATCCCAGAGTAACCCTCTTATCGAGGTGCCCATAAACGTGCCGGCCCAGGCGTCGTAGCGGAAGCTAGAGATTTCATCCTCTTGCAGCTTCGGGGTGGGCAGGCAGATGTTCGGTATTCCTTCCGCGCCGAGCACACGCGACAACAGCACATCCGAGGTCACAACCAGCTGCTTGGCTCGCGTCCGCGTGGAACGAAGAACCGCATGCACCCCCTCAATTAAGAGGCGGTCCTCAAGGACATCACCTTCATCCTGGTCTAATCCTCCCTTGCCAGCCGCACGCATGTACCGCAGTAGCGACGGATCAAGCTCCAGAACCTGATAACGATGCTGATTGCGCTCGAGGAAGCTCAACCCCGCATTCACCAGCGCCCGCGACCGAAGCGCCTGTACGAGATTTCCATCCTTGCCGCTTCTAGCGAGCGACTTCAGAGTTGCTTCGCGAGCCTGCATTTGCGTTAACGACATCACGAAGGGCATCAGCCAAACAGTCGTATCTTTGAGAACGTTAAGCAGCCAATGCAGGGTGCCATTATAGAGGCTGTTTGTGTCGGGTATAAGAACAATGCCCTTGGCGCTTCGAAGCTCAAGCAACTGCTCAGCCGTTTTGCCGGAGACAAGTGGAGACAAAATACCCAATCGCGTGGCGCTAAGGGAAATGGCGTCGATTACGACTTTTGCAATCCGGTCCTTCCTGTCTTTCTCTTTAATATCTTTTCTATCGTCTTCCGACGACAAAAATTTCTTATCTAGATTCAGCTTAAGACGAAATGAGCACTCTCTATCGTCTTCTGACGTCGGCGGCTCATTGATCCCAATCGAGATAAGATCGTTCCACTCGCCTTCCTTGATGTGGGTGTTATCAGTATAAGAAACGAATAATGTTCCTTCACGCACGTCTAGATAGCGCTGGTCCTTCGCGAAATCGGCTTGACTGAAGAATGTGGTCATTCGAACCGGACCCAAACGTGCTTCTTATTTAGAGATTTCAGTAGATCAAGGGCATTTAAGCAGACGCTCGCGACCGCTTCCGATAATTGGATGTCGGTCGTGAATATCGGCGAAGCCGCAACAGCGTGCTCGGTCAAATTCAAGGACGTCCAACCTTCCGCCTCTTTGCTCCAGTCCACAGGACCGAGCAGCGCTTCAAAATCTGCCAGCTTGTACCAAACGCCGGGCTGGGCCTCCGGGACGAATGACAGAATCGCTGCTGTCGTGATCCCCGAAGCCTCCTCATCATCGGAAGCCCCAACGCCCCCGTACCAAAGCTGCTCCCAGTCGCCCGCTACATCCGGCGGTCCCTGGGAGATGATTGCCCGTAGTGCCAATTCTTCTCTCCCCAGCCATCCCCACTTTACTGTCGCATGGCTACCGTTTCTTTAACACCCACTTTGATATCATCGAGCCGCTGCGCAATTCTGTAGCACGTGTCACGTAGAATCCGCCTGTTCGTCAGTCCAAAACCAGAGCGGGCGCCCGTAAGCTTTTTCATTAGCTCTTGCTGAATCCGGCCAGTCAGCTCACGGCCCCAAGGTAGCCACTCAGCAGCGCGCATTTTCCAACCAAGTGGAATCACTCGGCGTCGCAGAAATGCGGCTAAGACAAATAGATGGAGCCCAGTTCAATCTTAACTTATCCCGCTCACCCCTGGCGGCGATAGGCCTGCACTTCGCCCGGCTCGCTCAGGCTTTGCAGGGTGCCGGGTGCGGCGCCGCCGATCCAGCCCAGCACCGAGCGGGCGAGTTCGGCGCCGGCCAGTCGGAAGTTCTCGTTGACGACCAGCAATTCGCTGCGAAACAGGTGCAGAAGCTCCGACGATTGTTTGGACACCACATCGACATCGCGGCCAAGCTTGAGGCCGGCGTCTTCGATGCCGGCGACGATGGCGAGCGTCGCGGCGGCGGCGCTGCTGATGAAACCGTCCGGGCGGCTTTCGCGGCGCATCAGCTGCGCGGTCCGCATTCTGATCTGCTCGATCGAATGATCGATCGAAACGGTGTTGAACGGAATCTCGCTGGCGCCGACCTCGCTCAGCGCATCGGCAAAGCCGGCGAGCGTGTGGCCGTGATAGGTCAGCTCGACCGGCGGCGCCAACAGAGCCAGGCGGCGGCGGCCGAGACCGGCCAGATGGCGCACTGCCTCGGCTGCGAAAGCGTAATTGTCGAAATCATGGTAGGGATGGATCAGCCCCATATCGGTGCGGCCATGCGTGGCAAAGGGGATGCCGCGCTCCAGCATATAACGGGCCCTCGGATCGTTCGGCTGCGTGCGCGAAATGATGACGCCGTCGGCTGAACCGGTTTCCACGAGGTAACGGATCGGGTCGAGCGGATCCTGCGAGCGCGAGTAGGGTGTCACGATCAAATGGTAGGGCGTGTCGGCAATGACTTCGGAAACGCCGTAGATGATATCCGAGACAAAGCTCATGATCTCGTGCTCGGTGTTGAGCACCAGGCTGATGACATTGGTCTTGCCGGTGCGCAGGCGGACGCCGGCACGGTTGGGCCGATAACCGATCTGCTTGGCGACAAGCTGGACGCGCCGCCTGGTCTCGGCGCCGATCTCGGGCGCATCCTTTAGCGCGCGCGACACGGTGGTGACGCCCAGCCCGGTCATGAAGGCGAGCGTCTTCAGTGTCGGTCGGCCCCGGCCCGACGCTTCGTCGGCCTTCTCTTCTTGATGCCTGTTCATTCATCCCGCCCCGTCAGGCGCATAGCAGTTGCCGGGCAGGCCGGCAATCGGCGGGCCGCGGGTACGCCGCGGGCCTTCACCGAATGAGACCGCTATATACTGAAACGTTACAGATTGTCACTGCCGTGGCGATATCACTGGTGACAGGCGCAAAACGAGCGGCACTCCGGTCGGCGCAAAAAAGAGCGACAGAAGGGGCTTTTCCGGTTTTCTGGCGTCGCAGCATCAACTTTTTGCAGTGCAACCTCTCCTGTTGCGGTGCGGTAGGTCGGCGGGCCACCCGATTTTATTCGCGCTTCGAAAAAACCTGATGCCACCTTCGCCTGAGGGGTTGCGCGCCTTAAGCAATTGCCGTATCGAAAATCTGTAACGTTTCAGATTCTGGGAGGAACGAAATGCGATACCAACTCATGACTGCTGCGCTGGCTGCGACGGTCGCGCTGCAATTTGCCGGCCCGGCGGCCGCGACGGATCTGGAAGTCACCCATTGGTGGACCTCCGGCGGCGAGGCGGCAGCGGTCGCCGAACTCGCCAAGGCTTTCGACGCAACCGGCAATCACTGGGTTGACGGCGCCATCGCCGGCTCCGGCGGCACGGCGCGGCCGATCATGATCAGCCGCATCACCGGCGGCGACCCGATGGGCGCGACCCAGTTCAATCACGGCCGGCAGGCGGAAGAATTGGTGCAGGCCGGGCTGATGCGCGACCTCACCGATCTCGCCACCAAGGAAAAGTGGACGGAAATCGTGCAGCCGAAGAGCCTGCTCGACGGCTGTACCCTCGACGGCAAGATCTATTGCGTGCCCGTCAATATCCACTCCTGGCAGTGGCTGTGGCTGTCGAATGCGGCCTTCAAAAAGGCCGGCGTGCCGGTGCCGAAGAACTGGAATGAATATGTCGCTGCGGCGCCCGCGCTTGAAAAAGCAGGCATCCAGCCGCTCGCGGTCGGCGGCCAGCCCTGGCAGGCCTCCGGCGCTTTCGACGTGCTGCTTGCGGCGGTCGGCGGCACCGACGCCTTCCTCAAGGTCTACAAGGACAAGGACGCGGAATTCGCCGCCGGGCCCGAGGTCGCCAAGGTCTTCAAGGCCGCGGACGATGCCCGCAAGATGGCCAAGAACACCAATGTGCAGGACTGGAACCAGGCCACCAATCTGGTCATCACCGGCAAGGCGGGCGGCCAGATCATGGGTGACTGGGCGCAGGGCGAGTTCCAGGTTGCCGGCCAGACCGCCGGCAAGGACTATACTTGCCTTCCGGGCCTCGGTCTCAACGAGGTCATCGCCACCGGCGGCGACGCTTTCTACTTCCCGCTGCTGAAGGATCCCGAAAAATCGAAGGCACAGGAAGTGCTGGCCCACACGCTGCTCGATCCCAAGACGCAGGTCGCCTTCAATCTCAAGAAAGGTTCGCTGCCGGTGCGCGGCGACGTCGACCTCAAGGCGGCGAACGACTGCATGAAGAAGGGGCTCGAAATTCTCGCCAAGGGCAATGTCATGCCGTGGACCGACCAGCTGCTTTCGCAGGATACGCAGAAGCAGAAGGAGGATCTGTTCTCCGAGTTCTTCGCCAAGCAGGACATGACCGTGGAAGATGCGCAGAAGCGCTTCGCCGCCATTG
This sequence comes from Mesorhizobium sp. M0184, assembly GCF_040322215.1. NCBI lineage: Bacteria > Pseudomonadati > Pseudomonadota > Alphaproteobacteria > Hyphomicrobiales > Phyllobacteriaceae > Mesorhizobium > Mesorhizobium sp. M0184. Next base: position 101,927 of record NZ_JAMYSZ010000001.1, on the reverse strand, counting down.
TCGGTTCGGCCGATTGAGCGATCGACCGACCGCCTCACTCCCGCCCCTGCAAACGCAGGGTCGGGAGCTCGGGTCAAGGCCTCTTGACCCTCCGGCCCTTACCCGATCCAGCGCGGCTGTGCAGATGAGCAAGAGCGAACGCCCTAGCCAACTCTTTCGCAACCTCAATGCGAAAATCGCCTCGATCCCAATGATCCTCACCGCGCTGGTGATCTTTGTCGGCGGCAGCGCGTGGACGGTGCTTTATTCCTTCACCAGTTCGAAGCTCCTGCCACGGCTGAATTTCGTCGGGCTCGACCAGTACTACCGGCTGTGGTCGGTGCCGCGCTGGCTGGTCTCGATCGAGAACCTGCTGATCTACGGCGTGCTGTCGCTGCTGTTCTCGCTGGTGATCGGCTTCCTGCTTGCCGCCCTGCTCGACCAGAAGATCCGGTTCGAGGACACGTTCCGGACCATCTTCCTCTATCCCTTCGCCCTCTCCTTCATCGTCACCGGCCTCGTCTGGCAGTGGTTGCTCAACCCCGAGTTCGGGATCCAAGGAGTGGTGCGCAGCCTCGGCTGGGCGAGCTTCAGCTTCAATCCGCTCTATGATTCCAGCATCGTCATCTACGGCATATTGATCGCCGCTCTCTGGCAAGGCACCGGGCTCATCATGTGCCTGATGCTGGCCGGCCTGCGCGGGATCGACGAGGATATCTGGAAGGCAGCGCGGGTCGACGGGATACCGACTTGGAAGACCTATCTGTTCATCATCATACCAATGATGCGGCCGGTCTTCATCACCACGCTCGTCATCATCGCTGCCGGTATCGTCAAGATCTATGACCTGGTTGTCGCCCAGACCAGCGGCGGGCCCGGCATCGCCTCCGAAGTCCCGGCCAAATATGTCTATGACTACATGTTCTTCGCCCAGAACCTCGGTCAGGGGTTCGCCGCCTCGACCATGATGCTGCTGTCGGTGATCATCGTCATCGTGCCGTGGGCCTATCTCGAGTTTGGAGGCAAGAAGCGTGTCTGACCAAGCCGTTTCATTGCCCGCCATTGCCGGCGCCGGCGGGCTCGAAGCCTACGGGCCGAGCGGGCCGAAGCCGCGCCACACATTCTCGCGCCGCAACATCTTCCTCTACGGCACGCTGATCGTGGTTGCGCTCTACTATCTTTTGCCGCTCTACGTGATGGTGGTGACATCGCTCAAAGGCATGCCCGAGATACGCCTCGGCAACATCTTCTCGCCGCCGATGGAGATCACCTTCGAGCCGTGGGTCAAGGCCTGGTCGAGCGCCTGCACCGGGCTCAACTGCGACGGGCTGTCGCGTGGCTTCTGGAATTCGGTGCGCATCACCATCCCGTCGGTGATCCTGTCGATCGCGCTCGCCTCGGTGAACGGCTATGCGCTTGCCAACTGGCGCTTCAAAGGTGCCGACACTTTCTTCATCATCCTGATCGTCGGCGCCTTCATCCCCTATCAGGTGATGATCTATCCGATCGTCATTATCCTGCGCGAAGTCGGCCTCTACGGCAGCCTCAGCGGGCTGGTGATCGTCCATTCCATCTTCGGCATGCCGATCCTCACACTGTTGTTCCGCAACTACTTTACCTCCATGCCGGAGGAGCTGTTCCGGGCAGCGCGTGTCGACGGCGCCGGCTTCTGGGGCATTTATTTCCGCATCATGCTGCCGATGTCGCTGCCGATCTTCGTCGTCGCCATCATCCTGCAGGTGACCGGCATCTGGAACGACTTCCTGTTCGGCGTCGTCTACACCCGCCCCGACACCTATCCGATGACGGTGCAGCTCAACAACATCGTCAACTCGGTGCAAGGCGTGAAGGAATACAACGTCAACATGGCAGCCACCATCCTGACCGGCCTGGTGCCGCTGATCGTCTATTTCCTGTCCGGAAAATTGTTTGTGCGCGGCATCGCCGCCGGCGCGGTGAAAGGATGATGGCGATGAACGCAAACGGCAGCATTGCGGCAAACGGCACCAGCGTCTCGATCCAGAACCTGTCGCTGAATTTCGGTGCGATATCGGTGCTGCAGACGCTCAACCTCGATGTTGCCGAAGGCGAATTCATCGTGCTGCTCGGCCCGTCCGGCTGCGGCAAGTCGACCTTGCTCAACTGCATTGCCGGGCTGCTCGACGTTTCCGAAGGCCGCATCTTCATCAAGGGCAAGAACGTCACCTGGGAAGAGCCCAAGGATCGCGGCATCGGCATGGTGTTCCAGTCCTACGCGCTCTATCCGCAGATGACGGTGGAGAAGAACCTGTCGTTCGGGCTGCGCGTTGCCGGCCTCGCCAAGGACGAGATCGCCAAGCGCATCGCCCGGGCCGCCGAGATCCTGCAGATCGAACCGCTTTTGCATCGCAAGCCGGCGGCGCTGTCCGGCGGCCAGCGCCAGCGCGTGGCGATCGGGCGCGCACTTGTGCGTGACGTCGATGTCTTTCTGTTCGACGAACCGCTCTCCAACCTCGACGCCAAGCTGCGCGCGGAATTGCGCGTCGAAATCAAGCTGCTGCATCGCAAGCTCGAGAACACCATGATCTACGTCACCCACGACCAGATCGAGGCGATGACGCTGGCCGACCGTATCGCGGTGATGAAGGGCGGCGTCATCCAGCAGCTCGATGCGCCGCAGACCATCTATAACCGGCCGGTCAACCGGTTTGTCGCCGGCTTCCTCGGCTCGCCGGCAATGAACTTCCTCGACGGCAGACTGGAGCAAGCGGCAGGCGACTGGCACTTCGTCGCCGAGGATGTGCGGATACCGCTTGCCACCTATGCTTTCGAGAAGGACCCGGTGCCAGGGCCGGCCGTGTTCGGCATCCGCCCCGAGCACGTGGCGTTCAACAGCGGCACGGGATGGCCGTTCGCAGCCACGGCAAATGTCGAGGTCGTCGAGCCCATGGGTTCCGACACGCTGGTCTGGCTGAAGCTCGCCGGCCAGAATTTCACGGTGCGGGTGACAGCCGAGCGCACGCCAAACAACGCCGAGGCGGTCGGCATCGGTTTTGACCCGATGCGCGCCTCGCTTTTCGACGCCGCCACAGGTAACCGCCTCTAGAGCATGACTTAGCCTCCCAAGACTCTTCCACTCCCCCAAGACTCATCCCCCAAAACTAACCATCCACAAGAAAACGGACAGAGACGATGAACTGGTCATTCCAACTTTACAGCGCCCGCAATTTCCAGCCCTGGGAGGGCGTGCTCAAGATGCTGGGGGAGCTTGGTTACAGCCAAGTCGAAGGGTTCGGCGGCGTCTATGACGATCCCAAGGCGTTCCGTGCCGAGCTCGACAAGAACGGGCTCGCCATGCCGACCGGGCATTTCTCGATCGACGCGCTCGAGAAGGATTTCGACGGCGTGCGCAGGACGGCCGACGCGCTCGGCATCACGCTGCTCATCTGCCCGTTCCTGAACGCCGAGTTCAGGCCGGCCGACACAGCCGGCTGGCGCGGCTTCGGCGAACGCCTGGCCAAGGTCGGCGAGACGGCCGGGAAAGCCGGCTATGGCTTTGCCTGGCACAACCATGATTTCGAGTTCAAGGCGCTTGCCGACGGCTCGGTGCCGCAGGACCACATCCTGTCCTCGGCGCCCGACATCGGCTGGGAGATGGACGTCGCCTGGGTGGTGCGCGGCGGCGTCGATCCGCTGCCCTGGATCGAGAAGCACGGCAAGCGCATCGTCGCCGTCCATGTCAAGGACTTGGCCAAGCCGGGCGAGGGCCTCGACGAGGACGGCTGGTCGGATGTCGGCCACGGCACCATCGACTGGCCCGGCCTGATCAAGGCGCTACGCGCCAAAAGCGCCGCAAAATACTACGTCATGGAACAGGACAATCCCAACGATATCGAGCGCTTCGCCCGCCGCTCGATCGCAGCCGCCAAGACCTATTAGGAGCACACCAGCATGGCAACAAAACTTGGCATCGGCGTCATCGGCTGCGGCAACATCTCGAAGGCGTATTTCTCGCTGGCGCCGCTGTTTCGCGGCATCGAGATGCGCGCCTGCGCCGACATCAACATGGAAGCGGCGAAAGCGCGGGCAAAAGAGTTCAAGCTGCGCGCCGAGACCGTCGAGGGGCTGCTCAAGGCCGACGATATAGACATCATCGTCAACCTGACCATTCCGGCGGTGCATTACGAGGTGTCGAAGCAGATCCTCGATGCCGGCAAGCACGTCTATTCGGAGAAGCCCTTCGTGCTGTCGGTCAAGGAAGGGCTCGACCTGAAAAAACGGGCGGAAAGCAAGGGGCTGCGCATCGGTTCGGCCCCCGACACCTTCCTCGGCGGCGCGCACCAGCTTGTCCGCGACCTGATCGACACCGGCAGGCTCGGCAGGATCACCAGCGGCACCTGTCATGTGATGAGCCATGGCATGGAGCATTGGCACCCCAATCCGGACTTCTTCTTCCAGCCGGGCGCCGGGCCGGTGCTCGATATCGGACCGTATTACATCACCAACCTGATCCAGCTGATCGGGCCGGTGAAGCAGGTCGCCGCCTTCGCTTCGATCCCGATGACGGAACGCATCATCAGCTCGAAGCCGCGCGCCGGCGAAAAGATCCCGGTCTCCACGCCGACGACGATCCACGGCGTGCTAGAATTCGAGAACGGCGCCATGGTGACGCTCAACACCAGCTGGGATGTCTGGAGCCATGGCCACGCGCCGATGGAACTCTATGGCGAGGCGGGCACGGTGTTCGTGCCGGATCCGAACTTCTTCGGCGGCGAAGTGCGCTACACCGAAGCCGCCAAGCCGGTGAAGAAGCTGCCGAAATGGCCGCATCCGTTCGGCGTGCCCAACGAGATGCATTCGCAAGGCATGATGGCCAACTACCGCACCGCCGGTTTGGCCGACATGGCGATCGCGATCAGGGAAGGCCGGCCGCACCGCTGCTCGATGGAACTGGCGCTGCATGCCGTCGACGTCATGACCGGCCTGTTGCGTTCGGGCGAGACCGGAAAGTTCGTCGCCATGCAGACCAGCTGCGAGCGGCCCGCGGCACTCGGCGTCAAGGCGGCGAAGGAGCTGCTGGCGAAGAAGAAAACCAAGTAGGCGGCGCACCTCCCAAGCACCGCAAAAAGCCTCTCCCCGTTTGCGCGGGGAGAGGCTAAGGGTGGCAAGCTCGACTGCCCCACTGTCGCGGCGGCAGCCGTCGGGCTCGTTTCGATTTGAGGATTTCCCATGCCCTATGTTCCCGCCGAAAACCGCTACGACAAGATGGTCTACAATCGCTGCGGGCGGTCCGGCCTGAAGCTGCCGGCGATCTCGCTTGGGCTGTGGCACAATTTCGGCGACGACACGCCGCATAGAACCAAGCAGGCGATCGCGCGCAAGGCGTTCGATCTCGGCATCACGCATTTCGACCTCGCCAACAATTACGGCCCGCCGCCCGGCTCGGCGGAGCAGGCGTTCGGCGAGATCCTGCGGACGGACTTTACCGGTTATCGCGACGAGCTGATCATCTCGACCAAGGCCGGCTACGAAATGTGGGCAGGACCTTATGGCGAATGGGGCGGCCGCAAATATGTCCTGGCCAGCCTCGACCAGAGCCTGAAGCGGATGGGGCTCGACTATGTCGACATCTTCTATTCGCACCGCTTCGACCCCGACACCCCGCTGGAGGAAACGATGGGCGCGCTCGATCACGCGGTGCGCTCGGGCAAGGCGCTCTATGCCGGCATTTCCTCCTATAATTCGCAGCGCACCCGCGAGGCCGCCGACATATTGAAGCAGCTCGGCACGCCTTGCGTGATCCATCAGCCGAGCTATTCGATGCTCAACCGCTGGGTCGAGGATGATGGCCTGCTCGATACGCTGGAGGGGCTTGGCGTCGGTTGCATCGTGTTCTCGCCGCTGGCGCAAGGCATGCTGACCGACAAATATCTCGGCGGCATCCCCGATGGCAGCCGCGCCAGCCTGGGCAAGTCGCTGCGCCCGGCATTCATCAACGACAAGTCCGTCGCCAATATCGAGGCGCTGAACGCGATCGCCCGTCGCCGCGGCCAGACGCTGGCGCAGATGGCGCTGGCCTGGGTGCTGCGCAGGGGCAAGGTGACGTCGGCGCTGATCGGCGCCAGCCGGCCGGAACAGGTCGAGGATTGCGTCGGCGCGCTTGAGGCGCTCGACTTCAGCGATGCCGAGCTCGCCGAGATCGACAGCTTTGCACGCGAGTCGGATATCAATCTCTGGGCGGCGTCGGCCGAGCGCAAGGGGCCGCCAAGGAAGTAGGCGACTCCGGCATCTGGTCACCGAATGAAGGCTTAGATACGCATTCCAAGGAAGGTCGTTACGATCGATTCGGGGTTAGGCCATGAATCAGGAAATCCGGCTTTTTGGCGCTATTGCAGTCCGTCCCGCCGTCCTTGCTCTCATACCTCAGTTCGAAACGGCCACGGGATTCACAGTTGCGGTCAAGTGGGAGCTCAATCCGGCAGTAAAGAAGCAGATTGAAGCTGGGCAAGCTTTTGACCTCGTCATCACCAATCCGGACCTGGTTCAGGATCTGACTGCCTCGGGAAAGGTCAAGGCGGGGAGCCAGGTGGCGTTTGGCCGGATAGCAATGGGGGTGGCGGCCAAGGCAGGCAGTCGGCCGCTCGACATCGGGTCCGTGGAAGCGTTCGAACAGGCGTTGAAGAGCGCCAGATCGATTGCCTACGCCAGTGAAGGAACCAGCGGTGGCTACTTCTCCGGTTTGCTGGAACGCTTGGGAATAGCGGATGAAGTGAAGCCCAAGCTGGTGGCCATACCAGGAGGGCAGACAGCGCCGGCCGTGGGCCGTGGGGAAGCCGAGTTGGGGGTCGTTCCCGTGACTTCGATTCTCGCCGCCACTCCCGAGGTCATGCTTGTCGGTCGGTTTCCGGAAGAGCTCCAAAGCTACGTTGACTTCGCCATTGGCATCAGCGCCGATTCAACGGACGCAGAAGCGGCCAAGCAGCTGTCGGAATTTCTGATGTCGGCAGCCGTTGATGACATCCTGGCGGCAAAGGGTGTCGAGCGCCGCTAAAAGCGTGCTTGATAAGCAGCGCTGGGAATCCCCTTCTCAAACACGCTCTAACTTTCGGCTGCCTTGAGGTTCCGCGCGGCTTCCTCGAGCGTCGCTCTGTCGTTGCCAAGCCTGTCGATCAGCTCTTGCGCCTGATCACCGGTTATCCCGGTGCGCATCGCCAGTGCCTCGACCGTCAGAACGTCGGAACTGGCGATCGTTCCCGCCGGAACGTCCGCGTCGTCGAGGCCAAGCTCTTGCTTCGCCTGCTGCCAATGACGCTCATGCGCGCCATCCGGGCGGCCCTCGCGCACCCAGATTTCATAGGCTCGCTGCCGAATTTTTTCATGCCGATCGTTGTCCATGGCGGTTCCTCCCTTGTGGCGTTTTCACCAACGCGGGGAGCGCCGGAACGATCCGATGTTGATGCCGAATTCGCAGACATGCCGGACAAAAGCCGGTTTCTCACCGAACAAACACCGGACATACGCGTTTTGCGGAGGAACCTGCACAGTGGGCCGGCCGTTGAGCCGAGCCTGAGCAAAGGAGATTACCATGGCCGACGAACCGAACGAATCCGCAGCACCGAAGATGACTCAACGTGAAGCTCAGGAAGCCCTGGAGAAGCAGGTCGCGCAGCTGAGGCGCGAGATCAACAAGATCAACCGAACCTTGGCGGAACGCGCGGAAGAGGCGATCGAGGACGCCGGCGATTGGTATGGCAACGCTGCTGAGCGCGCCTCGCGGACGGCACAAGCCCTGCGCAACAGGGCGCAGACAGTGTCCGGGGTTGTCCAGGAGAATCCAGGCACAATATCGTCCGCCTTCATACTCGGAGCGGCCGTAGGGGCGCTACTCGGCCTCGCCTTGGCCGCCACAGACCAGCGCCGCGATCGCTGGTTCTAGTCCCAACCTAAGGTTCCGGGCAGAAACGGCGGGATTGCTCCCGCCGTCATTCGGCAGATGACACCGGTCAGGGCGTGGCGGGCTTCTGCGCCGTGCCGAGGGATTTGGGCGCTGCGGGCGCCGCCGTCTTCATCTTCTCCTCGATCCAGCCGGTGTAATTGGCCAGCCGCGTGTAGATGCCGTAGGCGTTCTTGTGGCCGCAGGCGGTGCCGCCGTCGGCCGGACCTTCGCCCCAGCTGACGACGCCGACCTGCACCGGACCATCGGCGCCGGTCATGAACAGCGGCCCGCCGCTGTCGCCATTGCAGGCGTCGCGCTCGCCGCTGGCGGTGCCGGCGCAGATCATGTTGCCGGTAAGCGGATCGGCCATATCGGCTGCAATCGCGTTGGCGGCCGCCTCGATGCCCCTTTCCGAATAACGCATGCGGCGGGCGAGCTCGCCGAGCGCTGCCTTCAAATCATGCGCATAAATCGCCTTGATGCCGCTGTTGCAGGTTGCGTTCGGCTGGAGGTTCAGGTCGGCGACCATCAGCGCGGTGGGAAACGTTCCGTCCTGCATCTTGCCCCAACCGGTGACCGTCGTCTTGCCGGCGTCCGGTGTCGGCTCACGGGCAATTTTGATGGTCGGGGCATCGGCCGGCGCGGCCAGCCGGATCAAGCCGAGATCGTTGTCCAGCGTCTGCTCGCTATAGCCCTCGTTGACGATGATCTCCACCGCCTTGTAGCGCTTGCCCTCGCTCAGATCGGTGGCGCCGGTGAGCACGGTGACCACATCAGGCGAAATCGGCCCGCCGTCGTCATTGAGGCAGTGCGCCGCCGTCAGCACCCATTGCGGCGCGATCAGGCTGCCGCCGCAGAACTGCGCATTCGCCTGCGAGGCCGGGCTTTTGTCCAGTCTGTTGGTGGTCAGCAATGCCACCTGGAACGGGTAAGCGCCCTTCTCGGCCTCTTTGCCGCCGTAGACGCGATCGGCGCCGTCGGGATTCTCCACCCTGGCCTTTGCCCTGGCCTCGGCCAGGCGTTTCATCGGCGAGATCGCCGCCTCCGGCCGGGCGGCGGCGTCCGTGGCATGAACGGAATTGACGGCCGGCACGGCCGCCGCGATGCCGAGCAGCGCGGCGGCGGCAATCGGTCTGAACCTATGGATGATCTTCACCTCGAACCCCCTGAGACGATGTTCCCGACAGGTCAGTCGCCGACGCATGATCCACTGAAATGGAACCGGCCGGTGAGATCATGCTCCACGGCGAAGCACGATCCGTCACAAAGCCGAGCACCATTTCTGCTAGTCGTGCTGTCGAGCCAAACCCGCCCAAAATCCTATAGCCCTCCACGGGCTATGTGGAAGCAATTTGTCGTTGCCAATGTTGGATTATTTTAGGCAGTATACCGTTGCAGGCTTTTTTGGCGGGGACCTAAACTGGCTGCACTGAATAATGGCCCGGTAAAGACACCGGTAACTAATTTCATTTTTCTGCGCCACCACGATCTCGACAATATTTCTGTATCTTGATCCAGTCCTTGCTGACTTTTGGGAGAGTCTCACCATGACAAAACTGACACAGTGCATTATTGCGTCCGCGTTGCTTTCCACCGCAATGTGGGCGGTTCCTGCCTTGGCTGCCGAGCCAGGTTCCGCCAATGCCGGCAACGGCGAAAGCATGCGGGATGTGACATCGGGCGATTACAAGCCTGGCCGGGCGAAACCGATCGCCCCGCCGAAACTGACCGAGGACGAGGCCAACCGCGCCGCGCCGCTCACCGACGAAGCAACGGCCGTCAAATCCTATGGCATCGTCGGCCGCTCCGCCGATGGCAAGGACATCAAGATCGATCCGAACGAGACGCTGAAGGACCTTGTCATCAAGGAAATGAACGCGCCCGCCGAGGGACAGAAGTCCGAGAATTCCGGGCTGAGCGGAGGCGAAGAGGCCGGCCGCCAGGTGTTCGGGACGGACGACCGCGAGCAGATCAAGAATACCAAAACCTACCCGTTCACGGCGATCGGCTATCTCGAAGGCAAATCGAAGAGCGGCAGCTATGGCAGCTGCTCGGCGACGCTGATCGGCCCGCGCACGGTGCTCACCGCGGCGCACTGCCTCTACAGCCACGAAGACAAGGCCTGGCTGGACGATATCCTGTTCGTCCCGGCTCTCAATGGCAAGACCGCCGACGACGCACCGTTCGGCGCCTTCACCTATGAAAGCGCCTATATCGTCCAGGGCTTCATCGACAATTACCAGGGCTTTTACGGCTCGGTCGTGCCGTGGGATCTCGGCATCGTCACCCTGAAACAGGATGTCGGCACCAATCTCGGCTGGCTGGGCTATGCCAATTATGTGGATCTCGGCGACTTCACCGCCAACATCGTCGGCTATCCCGGCGACAAGCCGATGGGCACGATGTGGAAGGCGACCTGCGAAGTGCTCGCCGAACACATCGCCACGGAGTATTTCCAGTACGACTGCGACACGTATCCAGGATCGAGCGGCAGCTCGGTCTATGCCTATGACAATGGCTCCAAGCAGCGCGTCATCACCGGCGTGAACGTGGCCGAGAGCCCGGATGCCAATACCGCCGTGCGCCTGAACGCCATCAACGTCCAGTGGATCAACAGCCTGTACAAATAGGCTTGCAGAATTTCGGCCGCGATCGTCGCGGAAAACCTGCCGGCGGCGGAGCATTTCCGTCGCCGGCTTCGCATTTTTCGGGGATTATCTGGACTGGGCCGAGGGTGGCGCCTGGCGCACATAGTTCTCGATCGGCACGGCGAAGGTCGGCGAACCGGCCTTGCGCTCCTTGTCGATATAGCCGGCAAAATAGCTCCAGAACGAAGCGGCATAGTCGCGGAAATAGGAGTCGGCGACGTCGCGCGAGCACAGCCTGCCTTCGACGCAGAAGGAAAGGCGGTTGAGGAAATAGACGATGCGGTCGAAATTGTCGCTGAACTCGGCAAGCGGCATGTCGCCGCCGGTTGCGCTCATCGCTTCGATGCCGATGCGCTGTCTGAACACCTGTTCCTCGGTCGGCGTCGGATTGGCACTGAGCAGATTGCTGTATTTGGCGTTGAGCGCCGCCAGGCGTTGCTTGAGGGCCCGTTGCGCCTGCTGGTAATCCTTGCTTTCCCAGAGCTCGACCAGCGACATCGTTTGCTCGACGCGCTTCTGCTCCTGGTTCGCCAGGAACTGGTAGACCGAAAAGATCAAGGTGAAGATGATCGCCAGGCGCACCAGCAATCCGGACCAGGCATAGACGAGCATGCGCCAGTCGCGATCGGTGAATGGGTTCGCCTCCTTCTTGACCTCGTGATTGCTCACCCACGGCAGGCCTTCGACGGTTTCCGGCAGCGACACCGGCTTCTTTTGCGGTACCGGCGCCGTCACTGCCTGCTGCGTTGCGTTGCCCCCCGCTTTCGTCATCCGCAGCTGTCCAGTTCTATGGTGGCGGACGGGTCGAGCACGATGCCCGGCGCCTCCAGCTTCTTCTTCAGGCAATCCAGCTGCGCCCGCGAAACGATGAACTGCACGTCAGGCGCCACCTGCGCCTTGCCCGGCGACGGCAACGGCTCGACCACGCCGCGTGAGGTGCAACTGCTGAGATCGACGACGACGGCGGCGTTGCCGGTTTTGGCAATCTGGTCGTACTGGTCGAGAAAGCAACTCGCCAGTTCGGAATTGATGACGACCTCCTTGGCGCAGAGGCCGCAAGCCTCGTCCGCCGAAGCATTCGCGGCCAGCAACAGCCCGGCGACAAGGCCGGCGGTTGTTGCGCGCCACGAAAATACGATCCTGTTCACGAACGCCCTCATCCGTTCCGTTCGGCCGCCGACAGCGGCGGTCGAAGAATGTTCATTATCAGCCGGTTAGGCAAGAGGCCCGGCCGGGCACCTGACCCCGCCTCAGGCGCGTGGCACCGTCTCCATCGGGAAGATCATCACGGCGCCCTTCGACCCCTTGTCGTCGGTCAGCCGCATGGCCGAACGCGTCGCCGGCGCCATGCCGATATCGGCCAGCATGTCGGCGAAGCTTGGCTGTCCCAGTCCGCGCGTTACCGAGACAACCCCCTCTTGCGCCAGGAAACTCAGATCCTGCTTCTCGCTCTGCGGCGGTGCTTCGGTCAAGACGGCGATCATCCGCTCCATGCCGAAGCTGGTGTCGGTGAATTTGAACAGGCCTTCCTCGAGCACGGCGCCTTCGGTCAGGCGCTCGGCAAGAAAATGCTGGATGGAATAGTCGGAGCCGACATAGAGCACGTTGATGTCGACCAGGTTGGTCGAACCGTTCCTGGCCAGCACGTGGACCTGATCGTCGGGCGAAACACGCGGCACCGTCGACGGTTCGATCGGCTGCAGCGTGTCGCTGTCAAAACGCTTGATCCGGAACTCGACGCTGACCTCTTCCGGCCGATAATCGGAAGCGGCGGCCAGCCTCGACAGTCCGATGGCGCGGAAGATTTTCGTCAGATTCCCTGCGGCGGCCTCGATCAACTTTTCGCGGCCGTCCGGATGAATGACGATCAACGGCGGCTTGCTGCCGCCCTTGAGCGTCATGTCGCCCGAAGCCGGCAGGAACCACAGCGCCGGCGTGTCGGTGGCATCTTCTGCGGCGCCGGCAATGGCGTTCTCGCGCAGCACTGCGAGACGCAGATCTGCGCTCTTGCCCGGCTCGACCAGCGCGATGTGGAACCCTGAGCTCTCCCTGGCCGCCAGTTCGTCGAGAACCGAGTTCGCCAGCGCGGCCTCTTTCTCGAGGCCTTTGGCCGCTGCCGGCCGCGCGACCACGAGCTTGTAGTCGACGGCGAGCTCGGCCAGCCGCGCATAGGCATTGGCGGGGATGTCGGCCAGCTTGAGCGCCGGCTTGCCGCCGAACTCGACCGGCTTGACCCGGCTTTCCAGGTTTTTCGCCGACTGAACCTGGAGATAGCCAAGCGCCTCGGACAGCGGCGACAGCGCCGACGGCAATATTGCGAGCCTGCTGCCGGGGGTGAGGCGATGCAGCAACCCGGCGCCGATCGTGGCTTTGTCGTTCTCGATGACGATCGGCCATTGCATGACCGCCTCGGTCTTGTCGGTGCCGAAGACGCGTGCGTCGAGTTCCCCTTCGAACAGCGGCGTTGGCCGGGTGCGGCCGTCCGCCGAATATTGCTGCAGCACGGCTTGGCCGAGCTGGCGATAGGTGATGTTGGGGTTCTCGGCCAGTTTCGACAGGATGGTGAAGGTGAACAGCCCGAAACGCGGTGCATCGGCCGTGCCCTTGGGCAGCGGCATCTCGGGCGTCGTCTCCACCGTCTGCGCCGCGTAGAAGGCGACCAATTTGCCCTTGGTGGTCGGCTCGGCGCCGGTCGGCGTCAGCTTGAAGGCCGGCTTGCGCTGCCCGTCCTCGTCAAAGCCGCGCGGCGCGGCCGACGCAATCTCGTCATAGGCTTTCACCGCAGCCGCCCTGGCAGCGTCGTCGCCGCCGACCAGATCGGCGAACTCGACCTTGCGTTCCAACTCGTCGTCGACCTCGGCGGCGCGCGTCGCCGTGCCGGAATGGCAGCAGTCGAACACGGCCCAGATAAAGGCGCCCTTGTCGCGAATAGCGTCGAGCGCGGTGCCGATCTCGTTGTCGACCAGCGCATTGGGCACGCCCTTTTCGCGGTTGACCCATTTGTCGATGTCGGACGGCAAGAAAATCTCGTCGAGGCCGTCCGTCTCGTCGCCCTTGTTGGCTGCCGGCTGCTGCGCGCCGTGACCGGACAAATGCAGGTAGACGAAATCGTCGCGCTGGACCTTGGCGGCAAGATCGGCCAACGCCGCCTTGATCGCCGCATGTGTCGGCGGTCCGTTGGCGCCTTCGACATCCTTGGCGAGCAGCGTGACGTTTTCGGCCAGGAATTTTACCGGCGCGGGCGTGTTCCCCAGGAGGTAATCGCGCACTAGGCCGGCATCGTTTTTCGGTCCGATCAGCCAGTTTTTCTTCGGCAGGTTCGGGTAATCGGTGCAGGCAACAAGCAGCGCATGGTAGGTGCGCGCCGCTGCGAATGCCCGAAACGGCACCAGGCCGGCAGCGGCCAGCGCGGACGTGCAGGTAAGCAGCGTCCGCCGCGTCACTTTGATCATGATTGCTTCCCCAAGCCCGATCGAATTTCCAAGCACGGCCAGCCTTGCCGAGGATTTTGTCAGTATTTTGAATATGGCGCCGCCGGCCAGCCGACCACCGGCTGCGGATAGAAACAGTAGCAAAAATGGCAGTTCGTCGCTATCTCAGTGGAAGAGGTCCGACTGCTTGCGAAATGGCAGCGATCGGCACGGAGCGGCTTGGAACAGGATCATGGCGGCAAGGGATGTACTGACGAAGAACCAGCTTTGCGTTCTCGAGAAGCTCGAGGCCGCCAGCGGCCCGCTCAGCGCCTATACGTTGCTCGACCAACTGCGCGAGCGCGGTTTTCGCGCGCCGCTGCAGGTCTACCGGGCGCTCGACACGCTGGTGAAATCCGGCTTCGTGCACAGGCTCGAAAGCCTCAATTCCTTCGTCGCCTGTGCCGAGCCGCACGACCACAGCCATTCGATGACAGCGTTTGCCATCTGCGACACCTGCGGCCAGGTGACCGAGTTCTCCGACCACGATGTCGGCCACCGGCTCGACGAATGGGTACGCTCGACCGGCTTCGCCGCCAAGAAGGCGGTGATCGAATTCCGCGGGACTTGTGCGAAGTGTTTGGCCGAGGCGGCTTGAAGCCCTGTTAGGCCGCGACATAGCGGTGGCGACCCTTTTGATGTCGGCGGGACAGCGCCCCCCTCTGTCCTGCCGGACATCTCCCCCACACGGGGGGAGATCGGCCATTATCCCCGTTTTCGCCGATCTCCAACGGTGCAAGATGGTATGCAGCGCCGAAGCTGCCAATCTCCCCCTCGTGGGGGAGATGTCCGGCAGCACAGAGGGGGGCGCGAAAGATCGCTACAGATCGCAATTGGTCGGCCGCGGACGTCCGTACGCTAATGCGCCTCTTCCCAGTTGTTGGCGGCGCGGGCGTCGACGTGCAGCGGCACCGACATCGACACCGCCGGCATGGCGGCGTTCTCCATGACGTGGCAGACGACCGGGATCGTCGCCTCGACCTCGGCTTCGACGGTCTCGAAGACCAGCTCGTCATGCACCTGCAGCAGCATGCGGGCAGAAAGCCTGGCTTTTTCCAGCGCCTCGTCCATACGGATCATGGCGCGGCGGATGATGTCGGCCGCGGTGCCCTGCAGGCGTGCGTTGATCGAGGCGCGCTCGTTGAACGCACGGACCGAAGGATTTGACGATCTGATTTCCGGATAGTGGATGCGGCGGCCGAAAATGGTCTCGACGAAGCCGTGCTCGCGGGCATAGGCCTTGGTCGCATCGATATAGTCGCGGATGCCGGGGAAACGCTCGAAATATTTCTTGATGTAGTCGCCGGCTTCCTCGCGCGCGATCGACAGCTGGTTGGCGAGGCCAAAGGCCGAAATGCCGTAGATGATGCCGAAATTGATCGCCTTGGCACGGCGGCGCACTTCCGAAGGCATGCCCTCGACCGGCACGTTGAACATTTCAGACGCGGTGATGGCGTGGATGTCGGCGCCATCGGCGAAGGCCTGCTTGAGCTGCGGGATTTCGGCGACGTGGGCCAGCACGCGCAATTCGATCTGGCTGTAGTCGGCGGAAACCAGCTTGTTGCCCTTGTCGGCGATGAAGGCCGTCCTGATCTTTCGCCCCTCCACGGTGCGTACCGGAATGTTCTGCAGATTGGGATCCGAGGACGACAGCCGTCCGGTCGTCGTCGCGGCAAGCGCGTAGGAGGTGTGGACGCGCTTGGTGTCGGGATGGATGAAGCCGGGCAGCGCATCGGTATAGGTCGATTTCAGCTTGGTCAGCTGGCGCCAGTCGACGATCTTACGCGGCAATTCGTGGCCTTCGGCGGCGAGGTCTTCGAGAAGCTGCGCCGAGGTCGACCACTGGCCGGTCTTGGTTTTTGAACCGCCGGGCAGACCCATCCTGCCGAACAGGATGTCGCCGAGCTGTTTTGGCGAGCCGATGTTGATGCGTTCGCCGACCAGCTGGTAGATTTCGTCCTCAAGCCGTGCGGCACCCTGTGCCAGTTCTCCGGAGAGCCGCGACAGGATCTGCCGGTCGACGGAGATGCCGCGCTGCTCCATCCGTGCCAGGACCGGCACCAGCGGCCGTTCCAGCCGTTCATAGACCGAGACCAGGCCCTTGGCGGCAAGCCGTGGCTTCAGCACCTGCCAGAGCCTGAGCGCGACGTCGGCGTGCTCGGCGCCGTAAGCCGTCGCCTTGCCGAGGTCGGCCTGATCGAGGCCGACGAAGCTTCTTCCCGAACCGGCCAGTTCCTTCAGCGGAATGGTCGCGTGGCCGAGCCATTTATCGGCCAGCGCCTCCAGGCCATGGCCACCGTGGGTGCCGGCCTCGAGCACGTAGGAGATCAGCATGGTGTCGTCATAGGGGCCGATCTCGATGCCGTGACGGCTCATGACGACAAGGCGGTATTTCATGTCGTGCACGATCTTGAGGACGGATTTGTCCTCGAGCAGCGGCTTGAGCAACGCCAGCGCGTCGCGGACCGGGACCTGGTTTTCGACCGCGCCGCCGCCGAGCAGGTCGCCATTGCCGTTTTTATGGGCGAGCGGCACATAGGCGGCATGGCCAGGCGCGACGGCCATGGCAAGGCCGATCAGTTCGGCCCGCATCGGATCGGGCGAGGAGGCCTTAACGTCGAAGGCGACGATGCCTCTCTCCATCGCCTCGGCGATCCAGACCTTCAGCGTCGCGGCGTCGCGGATGCAGGTGTAGGCGCTGGTGTCGATCTTGCGGGCGGTGGCAGCCTCCAGGCGAAGCGCCGAAAGCAGGGATGGGGTGTCGCCTTGCTTGGCTGCGGCTGGGGCTTCGAGTGCCGCTTCGTCCGACGGCGGTGCGCTCTCGGCGGCCGCGGGCAGGCCAAAACCCATATCGGGGCCATGCGCGGTATCGGCACGCTCTATGGTGACGGGGGTGGCTGGAACGTCGCCCGCGTCGGTTCCCGTCGCTTCGGCCACGCGGCGGGTCAGCGTCGAGAATTCCATGGTCTTGAGAAAGCCGATCAGCCTTGGGCCGTCCGGCGCGTGCAACACGAACTCGTCGAGCCCCCCGGTCAGCGGCACGTCGTTCTTCAGCGTCACCAGGTCACGCGAGATGCGCGCCTTGTCGGCATTGGCGATGATCGATTCGCGCCGCTTGTCCTGCTTGATCTCGCCGGCGCGGGCGAGCAGCGTGTCGAGGTCGCCGAACTGTTCGAGCAACTGCGCTGCCGTCTTCGGCCCGATGCCGGGCACGCCCGGCACATTGTCGACCGAATCGCCGGTCAGCGCCTGGAGGTCGATCATTTTTTGTGGCGGCACACCCCATTTCTCGATCACCTCGGGAACGCCGATCTG
This sequence comes from Mesorhizobium sp. M0184, assembly GCF_040322215.1. NCBI lineage: Bacteria > Pseudomonadati > Pseudomonadota > Alphaproteobacteria > Hyphomicrobiales > Phyllobacteriaceae > Mesorhizobium > Mesorhizobium sp. M0184. Next base: position 84,600 of record NZ_JAMYSZ010000001.1, on the reverse strand, counting down.
GCGGTCCTTCATCGGGTCGTACATGGCAACCGTTGGGCCGACCAGTTGCATCAAGTCCTTGTCGGAAGAGATGATGGTGGTGTCGGCGCCTGCTTCGCAGGCAAGCCGGCAATAGGTGGCGATCAAATCGTCGGCCTCGTAGCCTTCCGTCTCAAGGCATGGCAGGTTGAAGGCCCTGGTCGCCTGGCGGATCAGGCCGAATTGCGGGATCAAATCTTCCGGCGGCGCCGAGCGGTTGGCCTTGTATTCGGGGTAGAGGTCGTTGCGGAAGGTCTTCGACGAATAGTCGAAAATCACGGCGAAATGCGTCGGCACGATGCCGACATCGGTGTTGCGGGCGTCCTGCGTCAGCTTCCAGACCATGTTGCAGAAGCCGAGCACTGCACTGGTCGGCAGCCCGTCGGACTTGCGGGACAGCGGCGGAAGCGCGTGATAGGCACGGAAGATGTAGCCGGAGCCGTCGACAAGGAAGAGATGATCGCCTTTTTTCATGGCACGAGGGAATAGCGCGGCGCAGCGCCGCGGTCCATGCCAAAGGCGGCTTCCGCCAAGGGTTCCGGCAACACCCTGACAAATGGCGTGCGAGCTTGGCCGGCCCTGGCGGCCTGGCCGGAGCTTTGTTCGCTCACGCCTATGTTACAAAAGTGTAATTTTTGTGCCCTTGAATCGCCACGTTCGCAGACACAGATAAACGCCATCGGCAGTTTTCGCCGAAGTCCGGAGCAAGGCCCGTCCCCCGCCTATCCCGGACACTTGCGGCAGCCTATCCCCCCTCTCCGGGCTGCCGCATCGTTTCGAGTAAAGGCCGCCGTGGTTCCCCTCCACCACGGCGGCATTTTTTTGCCTTTGGACAGGAAGCTGTGGCCCAACGGTCGCGGGCTTTCCGTTTCGCCGCATGGGCCCTAGATTCGCCGCCAGAATCGAAAGGCCCGCCAGATGTCCGCAGTTTCCCCTGTTCTCGACCGCCTAGACAAGAACTTCGACCAGAGCCTGGAACGCCTGTTCGGCCTGCTCGCCATCAAGTCGATCTCCACCGATCCGGACTACGCCGCCGACTGCCGCAAGACCGCCGAATGGCTTGTCGCCGAGCTCAAGCTGATCGGCTTCGACGCCAGCGTGCGCGACACGCCGGGGCATCCGATGGTGGTCGCGCATCACGACGGGCCGGCGGGCGCGCCGCATCTGCTGTTTTACGGCCATTACGACGTCCAGCCGGTCGATCCGATCGAGCTGTGGGAAAGCGACCCTTTCGCGCCGGCGGTCAAGGAGATCGAGCCCGGCCACAAGGTGATCACCGGCCGCGGCGCGGCCGACGACAAGGGCCAGCTGATGACCTTCGTCGAGGCCTGCCGCGCGTGGAAGCAGGTGCATGGCGGATTGCCGTGCCGAATCACGATCCTGTTCGAGGGCGAGGAGGAGTCCGGATCGCCGTCGCTGAAGCCGTTTCTCGAGGCGAATGCGGATGAGCTCAAGGCCGATTTCGCGCTGGTCTGCGACACCGGCATGTGGGACCGCGATACGCCGTCGATCTGCGTCTCGCTGCGCGGTCTGGTCGGCGAGGAGATCACGGTGAGCGCCGCCGACCGCGACCTGCATTCCGGGCTCTATGGCGGTGCGGCAGCCAATCCGATCCGCATCCTGGCAAAGATCCTGGCCGACATCCACGATGCGGATGGTCACGTCACCATTCCAGGTTTTTATGACGGCGTCGAGGAAACGCCGTCGCAGATATTGCAGTCGTGGCTGTCGCTCGGCGAGACGGCCGAGACCTTCCTCGGCCCGATTGGCCTGTCGATTCCGTCCGGCGAAAAGGGCCGCTCGGTGCTCGAGCTCACCTGGGCGCGACCGACGGCCGAGTTCAACGGCATTATCGGCGGCTATACCGGCAAGGGCTTCAAGACGGTGATCGCCGCGCAAGCCTCGGCAAAAGTCTCCTTCCGCCTGGTCCACAAACAGGATCCGGAAAAAATCCGCGCCGCCTTCCAGGCATTTGCCAGGCAGCGCGTGCCAGCGGACTGCTCGGTCGAATTTCATCCGCATGGCGGCTCGCCGGCAATCCAGCTTTCCTACGACTCGCCCTTCCTCGCCAAGGCCAAGCAGGCGCTGTCCGACGAATGGCCGAAGCCAGCGGTGGTGACCGGTAGCGGCGGCTCGATCCCGGTGGTCGGCGATTTCCAGACCTATCTCGGCATGGAATCGCTGCTGGTCGGTTTCGGTCTTGACGACGACCGCATCCACTCGCCGAACGAGAAGTACGAGATGAGCTCCTTCCACAAGGGCCAGCGCTCCTGGGCGCGCATTCTCGAGGCGCTGACACGCTGAAATTGCGCCAGACTCAAGTTTTTGTTGATTTTTCGCCGGATCGCGGCAAGGACGGGCATGGTCTGTCGCGCATCGCTGCACGGGGCCGCGACCGGAGAAGACGATGAGCGACATACGTTTCCACAAAAACGATCTGCCCGGCCTGCTGCATTACGATGTCGGGGCGGTCGCCATCGACACCGAGACGCTGGGGCTGAACCCGCATCGCGACCGGCTCTGCGTCGTGCAGATCTCGCCTGGCGACGGCTCGGCCGACGTCATCCAGATCGCGCCCGGCCAGAAGAAGGCGCCGAACCTCGTCAGCCTGCTCAAGAACCGCAGCATCACCAAGCTCTTCCATTACGGCCGCTTCGACCTTGCCGTGCTCTACAATGCCTTCGGCGTCATGCCGGAGCCGGTGTTCTGCACCAAGATCGCGTCGCGGCTGACGCGCACCTACACCGACCGGCACGGGCTCAAGGACATCTGCTTCGAGCTTCTCGGCGTCGGCCTGTCGAAGGCGCAGCAATCGTCGGACTGGGCGGCCGAGACGCTGTCGCCCGAGCAGCTCGAATATGCGGCCTCCGACGTGCTCTATTTGCACCGGCTGCGGGACGTGCTGAGCGCGCGGCTGGCGCGCGACAACCGGACCAGGGAGGCCGATGCCTGCTTCCGCTTCCTGCCGACGCGTGCGAAACTCGACCTGATGGGCTGGGATGAAGAGGACATCTTCGCCCACAGCTGATGGCCTTCTGGCACTTTAACGCCGTCGGCCGGGAGGAATTGAAATGGCTGCGCGAAAACCAATCGAGACGGCACCCAAGGACGGCTCCAAGGTCACCGTCTACTGGCAGGACAGCGACGGCGTGATGAACGAGAGCATCGCGCAATACCGTTCGCTCGACCGGCTGAAGGCGGCCGGCGGCGACTGGGACGAAAGCGACGCCGGCTGGTGGGCCTATACGGACGGCCATACGCAAAGAAAGATCGAGCCGATCAGCTGGCGGCCGGCCTCCGACGATGCGGATGCCGACGACTGAGGGTTGTCGCAACCGCCGAACTGAAGTGATTATTCTGAGGCAAAGCATATTTTGTTCTTGCTTTGTGCCTGCAGCTATGCTACTAATTTCGCTATGGTGCTCATTGGCTCCAACGACCCGCCCGCCGAGGCGGGTTTTTCATTTCCGGCTTTGGCGCTGTCGCGGGCCGCAGCCGTTCGGCAAGCGACTGAATACAGTTTATTTCGATTTTTGCCGGCTTAACCCGCCTTTAAACCGCCGCATCTAGTCTTCAACCCCAACGCCATAGGCATGGGGAAGACAGCACAGCGCATGGCGAACCGGAAAGACAGCCGCATCGAGCCCAGCTTCGAGGCATCGCCGGGGGCGAGATCCTCGACCGGTTTTTCGGTAAGCGAGGAGGACCGCGTCGTGCCGAGCAACCGAAAAGCCGCTGCAAAGCGCAAATCGTCCAAGGCCAAGCCGCCGCGCGGCGGGCGCGGCAAAAGCCGGCGCGGCGTGTTCGGCGTGCTTGCCCGGCTGTTCTACTGGTGCTTCGTGCTGGCCATCTGGGGCGGCATCGCCACTGCCGGCATCGTAGTCTACTACGGCGCGAAAATGCCGGCGGCCACCACCTGGGCCATTCCCGACCGCGCCCCCAACATCAAGATCGTCTCGGTCGACGGCCAGCTGCTTGGCAATCGCGGCATGAGCGGCGGCGAGGCCGTCGGCCTGCACGAAATGTCGCCCTATATTCCCGAGGCCGTCATCGCCATCGAAGACCGCCGCTTCTATTCGCATTTCGGCATCGATCCGATCGGCCTTTCCCGGGCCATGGTGACCAATGTGCTGGGCGGGCATTTTTCGCAGGGCGGCTCGACGCTGACCCAGCAGCTGGCCAAGAACCTATTCCTGACGCCGGACCGCACGCTGGAACGCAAGGTGCAGGAAGTGCTTTTGGCGCTGTGGTTGGAGCACAAGCATACGAAGGACCAGATCCTCGAAATGTATCTCAACCGGGTCTATTTCGGCTCTGGCGCCTATGGTGTCGAAGCGGCCTCGCGCCGCTATTTCGGCAAGAGCGCGCGCGACGTCACGCTGTCGGAGGCGGCCCTTCTCGCCGGCCTGCTCAAGGCGCCGTCGCGGCTGTCGCCGGCGCGCGACCCGAAGGCCGCCGAACAGCGTTCGCAACTGGTGCTCGCCGCGATGCGCGACGAGGGCAAGATCAGCGCCAAGGAGATGACAACGGCGATGAGCGCGCCGGCGACGCGTTCGCCGTCCTACTGGACCGGCTCGGAAAACTATGTCGCCGATACGATCATGGAAGAACTGCCCGACCTGATCGGCGACGTGCGCCGCGATATCGTCGTCGACACGACCGTCGATCTGACGCTGCAGAAACTCGCCGAGCAATCGATCCGCCGGCTGATCGACCAGAGCGGCAAAAAACTCAATGTCAGCCAGGGCGCGCTGGTGTCGATCGACAATTCCGGCGCGGTGCGCGCGATGGTCGGCGGTTACGACTATTCGACCAGCCAGTTCGACCGCGCCTCGGAAGCGCGCCGCCAGCCCGGTTCGGCGTTCAAGCCGTTCGTCTATATGGCGGCGCTGGAATCCGGCCGTACGCCCGACAGCGTGCGCAACGACGCACCGATCAAGATCGGCAACTGGACGCCCGACAATTACGGCGGCAAGTATTTCGGCAAGGTGACGCTGGCGACGGCGCTGGCAAAATCACTGAACTCGGTGGCCGCGCAGCTGACCATGGAAGTCGGGCCGAATGCGGTGGTCGAGGCGGCGCACCGCATGGGCATCCAGTCCGAGCTGACGGCCAACACCTCAATCGCGCTGGGCACCTCGGAAGTGACGCCGCTGGAACTGACCTCGGCCTATGTTCCCTTCGCCAATGGCGGTTATAAGCCGGACATCCATTTCATCCGCCGGGTCACGACGAGCGACGGCAAGGTGCTCTACGAAAACAATGGCGGCGGTGCGCCGCGCGTCGTCAAGCCCGATGTCGTCGGTATGATGAACTCGATGATGACCGGCACGGTCGAGATCGGCACGGCCAGGAAGGCGGCGTTCGCCTGGCCGGCGGCCGGCAAGACCGGCACCAGCCAGAATTCGCGCGACGCCTGGTTCATCGGCTATACCGCCAATCTGACCACCGGCGTCTGGTTCGGCAACGATGACGGCAGCGCGATGAAGAAGGTCACCGGCGGCGCACTGCCGGCGCAGGCCTGGCACGAGTTCATGGTCGCCGCGCATGAGGGCGTGCCGGTGCGGCCGCTGCCTGGAACCTGGAAGTCGACGCCGCCCGACACCATCGTCCCAGACGAGATACCGTCCGATACGGCGCCGCCGGCGCCGGTCGCTTCCGTCGGCCAATCGGCGCCGCCTGTGGCAGCTACCCAGTCGGCTTCGCGTCCCGTGCGTCCCGCCGAGACGGTCGATGCCGGCGGCCTGGCCATGCCGGGCGTCGACAGCGCCACCGGATCGATCAAGCACCCGGTGCCGCCCGGCAATGTCGGCGGCCCTGTCAAGAAGCGGCAGACCTCGATCCTTGATATTCTGACAGGCGGCTGAGCGACAGACCCCTCGCAACCGCGACGGTGTTCCGCTACATGTCCTCCTGGAGACAAGCGACATGGCCGAAACCGACACCAGAAAGACCATCGTGCTGACCGGCGCCAGCCGTGGCATCGGCCACGCCACGGTCAAGCGCTTTTCGCGCGAAGGCTGGCGCGTCATCACCTGCTCGCGCCAGGCCTTTGCCGAGGACTGCCCGTGGCCGGCCGGCCCGGAGGACCATATCAAGGTCGACCTCGCCGACCAGGAGGATGTCGGCATCGCCATCTCGGAAATTCGTCATCGGCTGGAGGCGCATGGCGGGCAGCTGCACGCGCTGGTCAACAATGCCGGTATCTCGCCGAAGCTCAAAGACGGCAACAGCCGCATGAACTCTATCGACACGCCGATGCATGTCTGGCGCGACGTCTTCCAGGTGAATTTCTTCGCCCCGATCATGCTGGCGCGGGGATTGTTCAAGGAACTGGCATCGGCCAAGGGCTCGATCGTCAACGTCACCTCGATCGCCGGCACCCGCGTGCATCCTTTCGCCGGCACCGCCTATGCGACATCGAAGGCGGCGCTCGGCTCGCTGACGCGCGAAATGGCGCATGATTTCGGCCCGCACGGCATCCGCGTCAACGCCATTGCGCCGGGCGAGATCGACACCGCGATCCTGTCGCCGGGCACCGAAAAAATCGTCGAGACCATCCCGCTGAGGCGCCTGGGCACCACGGCGGAAGTCGCCGACATCATCTTCTTCCTGTGCTCGCAGCAGGCGTCTTACGTGACCGGTTCGGAAATCCACATCAACGGCGGCCAGCACGTGTAGAAGGCTTTCCAGGCGAGCGAGCCGGCAGGATTTGCCTGCATCGCGGGCGGCGTGTTCAAGTCTGGCGGCGGTTGACGCCGCGGATGCCCGATCAGGTCGCCTGCAGCAGGCTCTCGATATCGGGTATGCTGTGGTTGGTCAGCGTCTTTGGAATTTCGGCCGTTATCTTGTCGGTCACCTCCTTGTGCAGTTTCCTGCGCATGTCGCCCAGCACCGGCGGCGGCGCGATCAGCACGATCTCCTTGAAGCTGCCGCGATGCGCGAGCTTGTAGAGTCTGTCGGCAATCTCTTCGGCAAAACGCTCCTTGCCGAGACGGTGCCAGTCGGTGTCCTCGACCGCACTGCGGTGGACGGAAGGGCCGTCGCTGTAGCGGCCGGGGCGGTCCGTGCCTTGTTCTCGGGTTGCCGGATTTTCCTGCTCCATCTCGTGCACGACCTGAAGGTCGGGATATTGGACGTCTCCACGGTTCTCGAGAAACAACGCCTTTTCGCCATCTGCCACCACGATCCACAGTCCGCGTTTCAGTCTGACGTTGCTCATGGGGCGCTCCTTTTTTGATTTTTCAAGCCCATCGCCAAGCCTTTGCCGTAGGGGCATGACCGGGCCTGGGCCCATAGGGCAAACGCGTGCCGAGGCGGGAATGTTCCGGTACTCGGACCCGGTATTCCGACAAGGGCCGACGAGAGCGCGGGGCTGCCGTCGATCGCTCGGTCAGCATCCGGCGGCTTAATCTACTAAATTGATAGAATTTAGAAAAATCTGTTTTGTGGTTAGCTCCTCCAGCCGCTAGAAAGGCAGCGGATCAAGGGCTGCAGCAGCAGCTTCAATCTGCTCCGCATTTGAATGTGGAATATTTTTCTCTTGGCCTTCATGCTTGCAGAAAAGAGATTGCCTGCTACGAAGCGATGCGCGAGTGGGTGCCTTCTGGTTTTTCGCGCCCCCGCGTAGAACTGACAAACGGTTCCAGGATTCCGCTCGTCATGCCGCAAGCCACGCCCAAGCTCAATGCCTTTCCCGTCTTCATGCGGGTCGAGGGCGAAGCCATAGCCATCGTCGGCGGCGCAGAGGAAGCGCTGGCCAAGGCGCGGCTGCTCGCGCAGTCGAGCGCTGTGCTGCGCATCGTCAGCGATGAAACAAGCCCGGAGCTGCTGGCCTTTATCGCCGAGACGGGGGCCGCCCACATCGCCGACGCCTATGATGCAGCACATCTCAATGGTGCGGTGATGGTGTTTGCCGCCAGCGGCGACGAGGCCCTCGATCGCCGCGTTGCCGGGGATGCGCGCCGGCTGGGCATTCCGGTCAATGCCGTCGACCGGCCGGAGCTATGCGATTTCTTCACGCCGGCACTGGTCAACCGCGCGCCGGTCGCCATTGCCATCGGCACGGAAGGTGCCGGCCCGGTGCTGGCGCAGATGCTGCGCAGCCGCATCGACCGCATGCTGTCGCCCTCGCTCGGTCCGCTCGCAGCGCTCGCCGCATCGTTTCGCGACACCGCCGAAAGACTGCTGCCGAAGGGCAATGCCCGCCGCCGCTTCTGGAGCGATTTCTTTGGCGGCGCGCCAGCCCGCGCTGTCGAGGCCGGCGAGCTTTCGCAGGCGCATGATGCGGCCGTCGGCCTGCTGCTTTCGACAGAACCGGCATCGGGCCATATCGCGCTTGTAGGCGCCGGTCCAGGCGCCGAGGACCTTTTGACGCTGCGCGCCCATCGCCTGCTGATGGAAGCCGACGTGATCGTTCATGACGCGCTGGTGCCGGAGGCGATCGTCGCCATGGGCCGCCGCGATGCCGAGCGCCTGCCGGTTGGCAAGCGCAAGGGCTGCCATTCCAAGAGCCAGGCCGAGATCAATGCGCTGCTGGTCGAGCTTGGCCACGCCGGCAAGCGTGTCGTGCGGCTGAAGTCCGGCGACCCGCTGGTGTTCGGCCGGGCCGGCGAGGAGATGGCGGCACTTCGCGATGCCGGCGTCGCCTACGAAGTGGTTCCGGGCGTCACCGCAGCCTTCGCCGCCGCCGCCGATTTCGAACTGCCGCTGACGCTGCGGGGCGTGTCGTCGTCGATGGTGTTCACCACCGGCCATGACCTCAAGGGAAATTCGCTGCCAGATTGGGCAAAGCTCGCTATTTCCGGCGCGACGGTCGCCGTCTATATGGGCCGCTCGGTCGCTGCAGAGGTCGCCGGCCGGCTGATCGAAGCCGGCCTGTCGCCTGATACGGCCGTCGCCGTGGTCGAGAATGCCAGCCTTGCCAACCGCCGCCGTTTCCACGGCACGCTCGCCGACCTGCCATCGCTGGAGGCGCGTGCCGACCTCAGCGGCCCGGTGATGACCATCATCGGCGACGCCGTCGCCGGCGCCAATTTCGAACGGTCCGAGCCGCTGGCGGCACACAGGCAGGAAAGCGTGGCCCGTGCTGCCGCGCAAGGAGTGAACCAATGAAAGTCCTGACCGCGAACCGCCTCGCCGACGGCATAGCCGTCTGGTACGCCAATGGCGGCTGGGCCGAGACCATCGACCATGCCGACATCGCCCATGACAAGGCGGCCGAGGACCGGCTGGAGGCGATCGGCGCCAAGGCCTCCGCCAACAACGAAGTGGTCGACGTTAATCTGATCGACGTGACCTTGGTCAACGGCACGGTCGAGGCGGTCCGGCTGCGTGAAAAGATCCGTGCCGCCGGCCCGACCACCCGCAACGATCTGGGCAAGCAGGCCCGTCCGCAAGCCCGCGCGGCGTAAACGACCACACACTGATGAAACGGGCGGACGCGCTCGGAAAGACCTGAATATGTACCGTTACGATGAGTTCGACCACGATTTCGTCAAGGCCCGCGTCGCCGAGTTCAGCGACCAGGTCGCGCGGCGGCTTGCCGGCGAGATCACCGAGGACCAGTTCCGGCCGCTGCGGCTGATGAACGGAGTCTATCTGCAGCTGCATGCCTATATGCTGCGCATCGCGGTGCCCTACGGCACGCTGAACAGCAAGCAGCTGCGCATGCTCGGCCACATCGCCCGCAAATACGACAAGGGTTATGGGCATTTCACGACGCGCCAGAACATCCAGTTCAACTGGCCGGCGCTGTCGGACATCCCGGCGATCCTGGCGGATCTGGCAAGCGTCGAGATGCACGCCATCCAGACCAGCGGCAATTGCATCCGCAACGTCACCGCCGACCACTTCGCCGGCGCCGCCGCTGACGAGGTTGCCGATCCGCGCCCCTATGCCGAAATCCTGCGGCAATGGTCCTCGGTGCATCCGGAGTTCTCGTTCCTGCCGCGAAAATTCAAGATCGCGGTGACCGGCGCCGAGCGCGACCGCGCCGCCATCCAGACGCACGACATCGGCCTGCACCTGAAGAAGAACGCCGCCGGCGAGCTCGGTTTCGCCGTCTATGTCGGCGGCGGCCAGGGCCGCACGCCGATGGTCGCCAAGAAGATCCGCGATTTCCTGCCCGAAGCGGATCTGTTGTCCTACTGCACGGCGATCCTGCGCGTTTACAACCTCTATGGCCGGCGCGACAACAAGTTCAAGGCGCGCATCAAGATCCTGGTCCATGAGACCGGCGTCGAGGAGATCACCCGCCAGGTCGAGGCCGAATGGCAGGAATTGAAGGACGCCGAGCTGAGGCTGCCGGAAGAAGACATCCGCGCCATCGATGCCTATTTCGCGCCGCCTCCGCTTGTCGATCGGCCGGAAGGCGACGAGGCGGTCAAGCTTGCCCGCCTCGACTCCAAGAGCTTTTCCGAATGGCTGGACCAGAATGTGGTCACCCATCGCCATCCCGACTACGCGGCAGTGACCATCTCGCTCAAGGGCATCGGCGAGACGCCGGGCGATGCCTCCGACAGCCAGATGGAAGCGGTCGCCGACATTGCCGAAAAATATTCATTCGACGAGCTGCGCGTCAGTCACGAGCAGAACCTGATCCTGCCGCATGTGGCGCGGGCCGACCTCAAGGCGGTCTATGACGCGCTTGTCGATATCGGGCTGGCGACGGCCAATTCCAACCTGATCAGCGACATCATCTCCTGCCCCGGCCTTGACTATTGCGCGCTGGCAACGGCGCGTTCCATCCCCGTGGCGCAGGAAATCTCGCGGCGCTTTGCTTCGCTGGAGCGCCAGCGCGAGATCGGCGAATTGAAGCTGAAGATTTCCGGCTGCATCAATGCCTGCGGCCATCACCATGTCGGCCATATAGGCATCCTCGGGGTCGAGAAGAAAGGCGCCGAGCTTTACCAGGTGACGCTCGGCGGCTCGGCCGACGAGAACACCTCGGTCGGCGAGATCATCGGCCGCGGCTTCAGTTCGGAAGAGATCACCGATGCCATCGAGCAGATCGTCGAGACCTATCTCGGGCTTCGGCTGGACAGAAACGAAAGATTCATCGACGCCTACCGCCGAGTCGGTCCCGCGCCGTTCAAGGAGGCGCTCTATGCTGGCGAAGCCAAGGCCGCTTGACCGTATTGTCGACGTCGAGGCCGGCATCGCCGCCCAAGCGGCGGGTCTCGACGCGCTCTACGGCCATCTGAAGCCGCTGGAGATCATCGAGCGGTCGACCCGGGAGTTCTTTCACGGCGAAATCGCCGCCGTCTCGTCCTTCGGCGCGGATTCGGCGGTGCTGCTGCACATGATCGCCGAGATCGACCGCACGCTGCCGGTGATCTTTCTCGACACCGGCAAGCATTTCGAGGAGACGCTCGGCTATCGTGACGCGCTGGCCGCCGATTTCGGGCTGAGCGATATCCGGGTGATCAGGCCCGACGATGCGGCGCTGGCAAGGATCGACCCGACCGGCAATCTGAACGAGACCGACACCGACGCCTGCTGCGACGTGCGCAAGGTCGAGCCGCTGGCGCGCGGCGTCGAGCCGTTCCGCGCCTGGTTCACCGGCCGCAAGCGCTTCCAGGCGGCGACCCGGGCAGCGCTGCCAGTGTTCGAGGCGGTCGGCTCGCGCATCCGCATCAATCCGCTGGCGCACTGGACGACATCGGACCAGGCCGGCTACATGCGCGCACATGCGCTGCGTGAAAACCCGCTGGTCGCCTATGGCTATCTGTCGATCGGCTGCTTCCCATGCACGCAGCCGGTGCAGCCGGGCGACGACGCGCGCAGCGGCCGCTGGGCCGGGCACGCCAAGACCGAATGCGGCATCCACTTGTCGGGGCTGGAAAGGTCGCTGACCGACGCCTCGCTTTAGGATATGTTGATATTCAGCCGGCCTGCAAACGGCGGCTTCCTGCGCTTCCGGCGCTCACGTACCCAAAGTACGCTCCGCTCCGGTTCTCGGAAGCCACCCAGTTTGGTCGCTTCGCGCCCGCCGTCGGCTTCGGCTTGGCCTGACCTGAATCTCGACACACCCCCGGGGTGTTTTGAATTTGAGAATATTGTGGACTTGGGAATTTTCTTGATGAGCGACTTGATAGCCGAAAACGCAATGCGGCTGTGGACACCGGATGGGTTCCGCGAGGACGAGTGGGTTCATGCCGAAAGCGCCGAGGCGCTGGTCGGCAATGGCCGTTTCATCCTGCCGTTGCAGGCGTTTCTCGGCCTCGATCCGGAGGTGCGGCGGTCGGCGAAGGAGCGCATCGGTGTGCTGCTGCAGCCCGGCGATCAGCTCGAAAAGATCGCAGGCCTGCTCGATCAGCTGTCACTGGTGGCGCTGGCGTTTCCGGCGTTCAATGACGGCCGCTCGTTCTCCAAGGGCGAATTGCTGCGCAGCCGTTATCATTTTGCAGGCGCTATGCGCGCCACCGGGCAGGTGCTGATTGATCAGCTGCCGCATATGCTGCGCGTCGGCTTCGATGAATTCGAGATATCGCACCCGGTGCTGCTGAAGCGGCTCGAGCAAGGCCGCACAGGCGGACTGCCGCTGTTCTATCAGCCGGCGGTGAAGCCGGAGGCCAAAGGCCCGAAATATTCCTGGCGGCGGGTGCGCGCCGGCTGATCCGCTCCAGAGGGCCAGAAGCCTTCTGGTCGGACCACATTCCAGATTCAACCTTTTATTTTGCGCCTCTCCGCCTTAGGATAGACCCATTATTTCGCGATCCGAATAAATGTGGCCACAAGGGAGGAACCGGGTATGGCTGGCAAGAAGATATTGATGCTCGTTGGCGAGTTCAGCGAGGAGTACGAGATTTTCGTCTTTGAACAGGCCATGCATGCGGTGGGCCACACCGTCCATGTCGTTTGCCCCGACAAGAAGGCCGGCGATATCCTGAAGACCTCGCTGCACGACTTCGAGGGCCACCAGACCTATACGGAAAAGCTCGGCCACGACTACATTCTCAACAAGACGTTTTCCGAGGTCAACCCGGCCGAATACGACGCCGTCTACGCGGCGGGCGGGCGCGGGCCGGAATATATCCGCATCGACAAGCGCGTGCAGGCGCTGGTGCGGCATTTCCATGAGACGGGAAAACCGATCTTCACCATCTGCCACGGCGTGCAGATCCTGATCGCGGTCGACGGCGTGGTGCGCGGCCGCGAAGTCGCGGCGCTGCAGTATTGCGAGCCGGAAGTCACGCTGGCCGGCGGCATCTATATCGATGTTGCGCCGACCGGCGCCCATGTCGACGGCAATCTGGTGTCGGCCAAGGGCTGGCCGGGCCTTGCCGCGTTCATGCGCGAATGCCTGAAAGTGCTGGGCACCGAGATCCGCCAGGGCGAGATCCTGATGCGCGACCAGCGCCAGGCGGCTTAAGCTCGGAATGTGGAGCCCGCCGCACCCCTAACGCATGTCGCGCAAAAGTGTTCAGCGGTTTTGCGATAACGGCATGCATAAACAAGAACCTAAAGCGCGTCGCATGAGGCCGGTCGAGCGCGACGCGCTTTAGGTGCGGCGGTACGTCTACACGGCCATCCGCGCTTCGCGGAACGATACCAGCTTGCTGCGGCTCTCGTCCCACAGCGCCAGCTTGACGCAGCGCAGGCTGTCGAGGAGTGTGACGCGGCCGATCTCACGCAGCTCCGGATAGTCCCTCAGCACTTCCGGAAGCCGGTAGCATGGCACCTTGGCCGAGAGGTGGTGCACGTGGTGGACGCCGATATTGCCGGTGATCCAGTTCAGCACCGGCGGCAGGTCGTAATAGGACGAACCGTGCAGGGCAGCGTGCTGGAATTCCCACTCGGAGTCCTTTGTCCACTCCGTCTCTTCGAACTGATGCTGGACATAGAACAGCCAGATGCCGGCCGATCCGGCGAGGATGACGATCGGCAAATGCACGACCAGAAACGCGCCGGGGCCAACGAACCAGATGAGCAGCGCGGCTATGACCGTGATGGCTAGGTTGGTCGACATCGACGACACCCAAGGGGTGAGGCCGCCCCGCATCATGCCCAAGGGCAGTCTCTGCTCGAAAATGAAAATCCAGATCGGGCCAAGGCCGAACATCACCAGCGGATGGCGATAGAGGCGATAGGCGAGCCGGCCCCGCCACGACAGTTGCCGGTATTCGGCGACGGTCAGTGTCTTGATGTCGCCGGTGCCGCGCTCGTCGAGATTGCCGGCGCTGGCGTGATGGGTTGCGTGGGCGCGGCGCCAGCAATCGTAGGGCGTCAGCGTCAGCACGCCAAGGACGCGGCCGATCCAGTCGTCGGCATAGCGATTGGCAAAGAAGGAGCCGTGGCCGCAATCGTGCTGGATCATGAAGATCCGCACCAGAAAGCCGGCGGCTGGAAGGATGAGGACCAGACCCCACCAATGGCCATAGGCATAAGCGGCCGAGGACAATGTCCACAGCGTGGCGAAGGGGATGAGGGTGATGGCGAGTTCGACGGCGCTGCGACGCCTGTCGGGCTTTTTATAGCGCGACAGGATTTTCAACCAGGCGCGCTTGCTGTTTGCCACAGCTTCGGGGGAAATCATGTTCATCATGAAACATAGGCGGAGCAGCGCGCTGCCGCAAGCCGGCGATCACGCAAAGTTACTGCGGGTAAATGTCGCGCGATGGCGAGGAATTGATGGCCGCAGTCGCCGGGCGCACGGCCTGCAATGGTGTCTACCGACGGCGCCCGCCTGCGACCACCTTGGCTTCCACGCCGTCCAGGCGGTCGAGCAATTCCTTCAGACGGTCGGGAATATCGGACTCCGTGCGGAAGGCCGGCAAGGTGCGCAGAAAGCGCTTGGTCGCCTCGGTGCCGAGCTGGCGCCGGATATCGGCGGCGAGCCCATCGCGTTTTTCGCCATTCCTGCGGGGCATCATCCAAAATCCTGTGTCGGCTTCGAAACTCTTCCAAGGGAGGAATGGTTCCCGCATTGTAGTGTCCCGGCAAGCAAAGACGTCGGGTACGGTAAAGTTTGAATTAAAATCGAAAGGTCTGCGCCGTCCGCCATCAATCAGCGACAGCGGCTGCAGTATCGCTTGCCCCTTGATTTTTGGCCGCTAAACCTCGATATCGGGCGCAAATCCACACCATTCGAAAATGACGGGAAACGGCGATGAGCGACCAGGCAAAAGACGAACGCGCGCCCGATGAAGCCGAGAAGACCGAGGCTGCCGCGGAGCCAAGGGAAGGTGGCGTCGACGGCGACTATGAAGCGCTTGTGCGGCTTCTGAAGGAAAACGAAGAGCTGAAGGATCGCGCGCTGCGCGTCGCGGCCGACATGGAGAACTTGCGTCGCCGCACCGCCCGCGACGTCCACGACGCGCGCGCCTATGCGGTTGCCAATTTTGCCCGCGACATGCTTTCGGTGTCAGACAATCTGCGCCGTGCGCTGGATGCCATCCCGGAGGAGGCCAAGGCTTCGGGCGATGCCGGCTTCAAGGCGCTGATCGACGGCGTCGAGATCACCGAGCGCGCCATGCTGTCGGCGCTGGAACGCCACGGCGTGAAGAAGCTCGAGCCCGAGGGCGAGAAATTCGATCCGAATTTCCACCAGGCGATGTTCGAGGTGCCCAATCCCGACGTACCGGCCAACACGGTCGTGCAGGTCGTGCAGCCCGGCTATTCGATCGGCGAGCGTGTTCTGCGGCCCGCCATGGTCGGCGTCGCTAAGGGCGGCCCCAAGCATGTGGCGAGCGAAGCGCCAGTCGAGCCGGGGCCGGTCAACGAGCAGGCTGAGAAAGATGCGTGAATGGGTGAATGGTCAATAGTGAATGGTTAGTAGTGAGTAGCCAATTGCTGCTCCAGCAGTCAGTGCTATGTTCTATTCACTATTCACTATTCACTATTCACTATTCACGCCGCAAACCGCTGCGCTTCTCCACCATAATAATTGACGTAGCGGGCACCAATCTCCTTGACCGGCATCACCACGAACACGTCGACCGTCGAGAATTCACGGTCGATGACACAACCGTCGCCAATGCGCGCGCCGACGCGCAGATAGCCCTTGACCAGCGGCGGCATCGCCGCGATCGCCGCCTTGGTATTGACCGCCTCGATCGGCATCAGATCCATGGAACAATAGCGCCCGGCGACGGCGCGCACGTCCCAGGATGAATTCGTCCGGCAGTGGTGGGCAAGATAGGTCAGCGCCTCCGCATGTGCCGCCGGCACGGTGCCGTGGAACGACGCGCAGCCGGTCATCACGCCGATGCCGTAATGGTTGATGTAGGCCCAGATGCCTTGCCACAGCGCCTCGATGGTGCGCTTCGAGCGGTATTCCGGCAGAACGCAGGAGCGGCCGAGCTCGAGGAAGCGCTGGCCGGGATGCCGCGCGATCAGCTTGGTCAGCTCGAATTCACCTTCGGAATAGAAGCCGCCGGCGGCCGCGGCAATCTCCTGCCGCAGCAGGCGGTAGGTGCCGACGATGCGGCGATGCTCAGGGCCGGAAAGCGAAGTATCGAAGACCAGCAGATGGTCGCAGAGGGGATCGAAGCGGTCGGCATCGCGGCGGTCCTGCATCTGAAACAGGTCCTTCCTGGCGCCAAGCTCGTCGTAGAACACCCGGTAGCGCACTTCCTGCGCGGCAGCGATCTCGGCCTCGTTGCGGGCGAGCCGCACTTCGAGATTGCCGATGCGGCCGAGCGATGCGCCTTTTATGACGGCATCGGCGTTCCGGCCGACGAGCAAAGGCCCGCTGGCGTTCGGCCGAGCATCACATTCCGGCATGACTGTATGCACGAGTGATTCTCCTTCGAGCCATCCCTCTTGGCACGGGGATACGGTGTAGGTGCAACAGGATTGTGACAGTACCGTGATACGCCTCTGCGGGCAATACTTCGTCGGCTGGGTAATCTATCAACCGTCTATGTTGTGCCTCAGGCGGCCGCTTGCCCTTCGACCGCATGAACCAGGGCATCGGGGTCGAGCGGCTTGGTGACGAAGCCGCTGGCACCGTGAGCGAGCACGGCGTGGCGGGTCTTTTCCTGGCTGTCGGCCGACAGCACCATGATCGGCACCGGCGGCACCGCGGTCTCCTCCTCATGGCGGCGGATGGCGGCGATGGCGTCCAGACCGTCCATGACAGGCATGTGCAAGTCCATCAGCACCACGTCGTAGCGGTGCTTGTGGCCGGTGCTGATGACCGCCTCGACCGCGGCCTTGCCGTTGCCGACCACTTTCACGCGATGCCCGGCCTTCAGCAGCGTGGCGCGGGCCAGCATGGCGTTGATGTCGTTGTCCTCGGCGATCAGCACCGACAGGCCCTGCTGGCGGGCGCCAATGGCGTGCCCCGCCTGCGCGCCGCGCCTTTGCAGTTGCGGCTCGGCGATGACCGGTGCATGGCTGGTCAAAAGCACGCGCAGCAGTGTCTCGCCGCGCACCGGCCTCGCCAGGAAGGTGGCGTAACCGTTGGCACGGAACTCGCCAAGCATGCCGCGGTCGGTCGGCGCGATCAGCGTCACTGCCTCGCAATCGGCAAATCCGCTCTGGCGCAGGCGCCTGAGCAGCCTGCCGTCGCTTTGCTCCATGGCAGCATCGATCAGAAGCACGTCACAGCCCTCGGCGAAAGCGGTGGCCTGGGCGGCGGCGGTGGCCAGATCGACCGTGCCGCCATTGGCGCGAATGGTGCGGGCGAGGGCTTCGGCCTCGACCAGGTTCTTCGACACGATCACCGCATGCCGGCCCGACAGCGCGTCCTGGCGGATCTGCGGCGCCTCGACGGCGGAAATAGCGGGAATATCGAAGACGAATTCGGACCCCTGGCCAAGCCGGCTCGACACCGAGATAGCGCCGCCCATGGCGGTCACCAGGCGCTTGGAAATGGCGAGACCGAGGCCGGCACCGCCATGCGCACGGGTCGAGGTGCCGTCAGCCTGTTCGAAGTCCTCGAATATGCGCTCCATGTCCTCCTCGCGCAGGCCGGGGCCGGTGTCGGTGATGGTGAAGCGGATGCGGTCGGTGGTTTCGGTGCGGACGCGAGCGATGCTTGCCAGGACGCCGCCGCTGTCGGTGAACTTGACGGCGTTGCCGATGAGATTGAGCAGCACCTGCCTGACCCTGCCGGGGTCGGCGGTGATCAGCTGCGGCACGTCGGGTTCGACATGACAGCCGAGGCCGATATCCTTGGCAAAAGCCCGCGCCGCCAAAAGCTCGATGACATTGTCGGCGATCTCGCGCACCGACATTGGCTGCGGTTCGGGATCGAAGCGGCCGGCCTCGATCTTGGAGTAGTCGAGCAGGTCCTCGATCAGCGCCAGCAGCGCGCTGGCCGAGGTCGAGATGGCGCCGACATAGGTCCGCTGCTCGGGCGAAAGGCTGGTGTCGGCGAGAAGCCGGGCCATGCCCATGATGCCGTTCATCGGCGTGCGGATCTCGTGGCTGACGGTGGCGAGGAAGCGCGATTTGGCCTGGCTCGCATATTCGGCCCGCTCGCGGGCGGTGATCAGCGAGGATTCGGCGCGCTTGCGAGCGGTGATGTCGCGGGCGATGGCGCGATGCGAAACGGCGCCGCTGTCCTTGTCGCGCACCGACAGCTCGATCCAAGAGAACCAGCGTGGGCCGTCCGGCGTGCGAATGGCGACGTCGGTGGAACTCAGGCATTCATGGTCGGAAAACGCGGCGTCGGGGACGATGCCGACATCGATGCCTAGTTCGGCCAGGGTCTTGCCGGCAAGGTCGCGCTGGTCGGTTTCGACAAGGTCGGCGAAAACCTTGTTGGCGTAGACAATGTGGCCGTCGCGGTCACGATGGACGACGAGATCGCCGAGTGCATCGATCAGCCCGCGAAAGCGCTCCTCGCTCTCCTGCATCTCCCACATGCGGTCGGCCAGCGTCTCGATTTCGGCGCGGCTGCGGGCGGTCGTGGCATCGAGCAGGGCCACCGCGCGGCGCTCGGTGCGCCTGTTGCGCAGATGCATGGCGAGCCCGGCGATGGCTGTCGCCAAAAGGCCGATGGTGATGAAGATCGGTGCCCCGGTCAGATGCGAAAAGCCTGCCAGCACGACGATGGCGACGAGCGTCAGGAAGGGCAGGCCTTCGCGGTTGGAGGCCGGCAGTTCCGGCGCCAGCGGTGGCGCGTCGACAAGCTGCCGTCCTGGCGCCGCGGGGGCCGTCCCGTCGGCCCGTTCGGCTGGTTCCGCCTCTCTGATGCCGGGTTCCGCAATCATACGGAAATCCTGCCAGGCAGAGCTTATCGAAGGTTGTGGTTGATCGCTCGAATTTTAGCGGTCGCGCTCTTTTTTATCCCTTGGGGGCTCACATATCCACCACCACGCGGCCGCGGATCTTACCCTCGACGATGTCATGCGCGGCGCCGATGATGCCGTCGAAGCCGATGCTCGTCGACAGGCTGGCAAGCTTTGCGTGGTCGAGATCGGCGCCGATGCGGCGCCAGGCCTCGAGGCGGACCGCCTTCGGCGCCATCACCGAATCGATGCCGAGCAGCGAGACGCCGCGCAGGATGAAGGGGGCGACGCTTGCCGGCAGGTCCATGCCGCCGGCGAGGCCGCAAGCGGCGACGGCGCCGCCATAGGAGGTCATCGACAGAACGTTGGCCAGCGTGTGACTGCCGACCGCATCGACGCCGCCGGCCCAGCGTTCCTTGGCGAGCGGTTTTGCCGGCTGGGTGAGCTCGTCGCGTGAAATCACTTCCGCGGCGCCGAGGTCGATCAGATAGGGGCTTTCGGCAGCGCGGCCGGTCGAGGCGATGACGTGATAGCCGAGGCTGGACAGGATCGAGACCGCGACCGAGCCGACGCCACCGGCAGCGCCGGTCACCACCACCGGGCCGCGATCGGGCACGATGCCGTGGCGCTCCAGCGCGATGACGCAAAGCATGGCGGTGTAGCCGGCGGTGCCGACCGCCATCGCATCATGCGGGCTCATGCCGTCCGGCAACGGCACCAGCCAGTCGCCCTTGACGCGGGCGCGCCCTGCAAAGGCGCCGAAATGCGTCTCACCGACGCCCCAGCCGTTCAATATGACCTTGTCACCTTCGCGCCAGTCGGGATTGGAAGACGAGATGACGGTGCCGGCGAAATCGATGCCCGGCACCAGCGGCCAGCGGCGGATCACCGGCGCCTTGCCGGTAATTGCAAGACCGTCCTTGTAGTTCACCGTCGTCGCCTCGACCGCGACGGTGACGTCGCCCTCCATCAGGTCTGCCTCGGTAAGCTCGGTCACCGCGACTGACTGGTTTTTCTCGGCGTCACGCGAAACGAGGATGGCTTTGAAGGTTTCGGGCATTTTTTCTCCTCGGGCTTGCAGATCAGAATGTGCGGCGCCAGGCGAGCGAGGTCAATCGCTCGACGCTCCGCGCCGCCAGCCAATGAGCTCATCGAAGACGACCAGCACGGCACCGACCGAAATGAAGGCATCGGCGAGGTTGAAGATCGCGAAGGACCAGACCGGCGTGTGAAACAGAATATAGTCGATGACATGACCGTAGATAGCGCGGTCGATCAGATTGCCGAGCGCGCCGCCGACGATCAGCGCGAAGCCGACGCGAGCAAGCAGGTGGCCCGGCGGCGTGCGGGCCGCAAGATAGAGCACGAAAGCGACCACCACAACCGCGACGACCACCAGGCCGGTGTCGCCGAAGGACGAAAACAGCGAGAACGCGATGCCGGTGTTATAGGTGCGGTACAGCGCCAGGAACGGAAGCAGGTCGAGCCGTTCCTGAAAGGCAAGACCGGTTTCGACTAGGTATTTCAGCCACTGGTCGAGCGCTATCGCGGCGACGACCAGAAGAGCATACGGCCTCCAGGACTTCATGGTTTGCAGTTTCACGGTTTGAGATGTCACGATCTGGCGTCCTCCGGGCCGAGCTTCAGCGCGCCGCGCCGGATCTCGAACAGCATGACGCCGGTGGCCACCGCAAGGTTGAGTGAATCGGCGCGGCCGGCCTGCGGTATCCGCAGCAGTTTGTCGCAGCTTGCGGCAAGCTCGTCAGGCAGGCCTTGCTGCTCGTTACCCATCATCAAAAGCACCGGGCCTTTTGAAAAATCGACCGAGCGGTAGTCGACCGCACCCTTCAGATGGGTGCCGGCGACGAGGCCGGGAAAGCTCGTTCGCCAGGCGAGAAAAGCTTCGGGCGACGCCTTGGCGACCGGCACGGCGAAAATCGAGCCCATGGTGGCGCGCACCGTTTCGACCGAAAAGGGATCGGTGGTCTCGCCGACCAAGATGACGCCCCTGGCCCCGACAGCGTCGACCGTGCGGATGACGGTGCCGAGATTGCCGGGGTCGCGGACGCGGTCGAGCGCCACCCAGACGTCGCCGTCACGGGCGCGGATATCCTTCAACGGCAGGAATTTCTGCGAGAACACGCCGACGACCATTTGCGGATTGTCGCGGCGGGTGATGGCGACCAGCACTTTTTCCGAAACTTCAAGGACGGTGCCGCCGGCGGCGACCGTGCGCGCCGCGATCTTTTCAACCGCCGTATTGCCACGTCCGGCCTTGGCGAAGACCAATGTCCTGATCGACCAGCCGAGATCGAGCGCGTCGATGACCAACTTCAGGCCTTCGGCCATGAAGGCATTCTGCTGGTCACGGAATTTCTTCAGCGCGAGCGCCTTGATGTCCTTGACCAGCGGGTTGGCGAGGCTGGTGACTTCCTTCACCTGCCCTGGCGCGCCCGCGTGCCGTTCGTACGCACTCATTCAGGCCACCCAGCGTGAGAACAGCGAGGTCGAAAGCGCCCGACCGGCAGATTTCTCGCGGATGATCAATTCGCCCGACTCGACCGTGCCGCCCATGCCGGCGAAGGTGTCGCGCATCAGGGCATGGATGGCGAAAAAAGAGGCGCGGATCGAATAGGCGGTCAGTACCACGGCGAGCGGCTTCGGCGTCAGGATCGCGCGGCAGATATCGGTCAGCGCCGGCAGGTCCTCGAACAGCTGCCAGACCTCGCCTTTCGGTCCGCGGCCATAGGCGGGCGGGTCGAACAGGATGATGTCGTAGCGGCTGCCGCGGCGCTCCTCGCGTTCGGCGAATTTCACGGCATCGTCGACGATCCAGCGGATCGGCTTTTGCGACAAGCCCGCTATTTCCTGGTTTTCGCGCGCCCAGCCGATCGCCTTCTTGGAAGCATCGACGTGGGTGACCTCGGCGCCGGCACGCGCCGCCACCAAGGAGGCAAGGCCGGTGTAACCGAACAGGTTCAACACCTTCACCGGCCGTTTTGCCGCCGCGATCAGTCCGGCCATGTGGTCCCAGTGCGAGGCCTGCTCGGGAAAGACGCCGACATGGCGAAACGAGGTGAAGCGGCCGAGATAATCGATGCCGTCATGCTTCATCGGCCAGGTCTCGCCGAGCGGCGTCTTGGGGAAACGCCAGCGGCCGATGCCTTCCTCGTCTGTATCGCCGGTGAAAATGGCGTCGGCGCGCTCCCAGTCCCTGGCCGGCAAAGCCTTTTGCCAGATCGCCTGGCCCTCCGGCCGAACGATGCGGTAGGGGCCGTATTGCTCGAGTTTTTCTCCGGCGCCGCTGTCGAGCAGCGCGTAGTCCTGATTGGGGCCGACTTCGAGGATCAGCGGCAAATGTTCGGCAGGCAGCGTACCATCGCGGCGGGATAGAGGGCGCGGCGCGGCTTTCGGCTCGGACCGATCCTGCGGTTTTGTCTCCGGACCAGCAGTTCGATTGGCGTCGCGCTGCCGCGGCTGCTCCGCCACGCCCTTCGCGGGCGGGCGGCTGTCGCGGCGTTTGTCGCGAAAAGGTTTCAAGAAGGCGCATCTCCGGAAGGCGGCTCGCCGCTTCTGCCACAGCACATTGACCGGCGCAACAAAAGGGCTGCCGACGTGTGCAACCGGATCAGCCGCGCCTGATCGACAGCAGGCCGACTGCGAGCGCTATGAAACCAACGGCCTTGAAGCCGGTGACGACCATATGGCCGGTTTCCCAGCTGCTCCGGATACTTTCGAAATTGTCCGGGATCGGTCCAGGCACCCAGGTGGCCAGGACATCGTTTGCCGGTTTGACCAGGGTAAACCACGCCACGAGGGCCATCAGATAAAGCACGGTGGCGGCCAAAATCCACCAGAATGCCGGGCGGTCGCTGCGCAGCATCCAGGCGAGGAGGCCCGGACAGACGATCGCCGCCACGTCCAGCGGTGCGCCGACAATCGCGAAGAATTGGAACTGAGCGTTGAAGACAGTGGTGTCACGCCAGAGCGAAGGCGGCCATCTGGTCAGCCGCGGCACCGATTCCAGCACATGGGCGAAGGACGGCCCAAGGCTGAGCGCAGCGACGATGGCGGTCAAAACAGACCAGAACAACAGAAAACCGCGTATATCCATAATAGCCAGACAACGGCGTCAGGGCGCAGGCGTTCCCGTCTGCCACCATGTCGCTTGCCGCCGAAAGTGCTGGGGCTCTATCGTGATTGAAACCAGGTCATGATTCATGTCCCGTGCTGAACGCCTGCTCGACCTGATCCAGATCCTGCGCCGGCATCGCCGGCCGGTCAGCGGCCGCAGCCTCGCGGGCGAAATGGGTGTGTCGATCCGCACGCTCTATCGCGATATCGCCACGCTGCAGGGGCAGGGCGCGCCGATCGAGGGCGAGGCGGGGCTGGGTTACGTGCTCAGGCCAGGCTTCATGCTGCCGCCCTTGATGTTCACCGATGAGGAGATCGAGGCGATCGTGCTCGGTTCGCGCTGGGTGGCCAAGCAGCCGGACTGGCGGCTTGCGAACGCCGCCACCGACGCGCTGGCCAAGATCGCGGCGGTGCTGCCGGACGATTTGCGCGAAGAGCTCGACGCCTCGACGCTGCTGGTCGGGTCGCGCACCGAGGTCACCGAAGGCGTCGATCTCGGCGTGGTGCGGCAGGCCATCCGCGAGGAGCGCAAGCTGAGCTTTGTCTATCGCGACGCCGGCGGCGCTGCCTCCGAGCGCACCGTCTGGCCGTTCGCACTCGGCTTCTTCGACAAGGTGCGCGTCGTCGCGGCCTGGTGCGAGATGCGCCAGAATTTCAGGCACTTTCGCGCCGACCGGATATCCGGCCTCAATGCCACCGAGATGCGCTATCCGCGCCGCCGTCAGGTGCTGCTCAAAGAATGGCGGGCGACGCTCGACACGCCAAGCTAAGGCTGCTGCTCAGTTGAGACTGCTGCCAGAATCTGGCAGTGGCGTACGGTATGCTCCTCCAGTCGAAACCATCTGGAGAGCAATTCATGACACCGCCCAATTTCGTCATCCTCTATGTCGACAAGCCTGAGCAAAGCGGCGCCTTCTATAGCGCGCTGCTTGGGCGGCAGCCGGTCGAGACCTCGCCGACCTTCGTGCTGTTCGTGCTCGACAACGGCTTCAAGCTCGGCCTCTGGTCGCGTCACACCGTGGAACCGGCCGCCGCGGCAGCAGGCGGTGGCGCCGAGATCGTCTTTGCGCTGGACACGCCGGGTGCCGTCGACGCCACCCATGCCGAGTGGGCCGGGCGCGGGCTGAAAATTCTGCAGACGCCGACCGACATGGATTTCGGCCGCACCTTCGTCGCGCTTGATCCCGACAGCCACCGGCTGCGGGTTTATTGGCAAAGGGAGTAGGGCGGCAGTAAGGGAGTAAGGCAGTAAGGCAGTACGTGACAGGAAACATAGCTGGCGCGACGCCGCACGATCAGTACGGTTTCCTACTGCCCTACTGCCCTACTGCCCTACTGCCCTACTGCCCTACGCTTGCGCGACACACGGCAATGCCGGCGGCGAGGTCCTCGAGGGCTGCGCCGACCGACTTGAACAGCGTGATCTCGTCGTCGTTCTGCCGGCCTTTTTTCTGGCCGCGCGTGAGTTCATAAAGGTCGGCGACGATGGCTTCCGGCTTCAACATGCCGGATGCCAGCGGCTGGACGATGTCACCGGCTTCCTTGGTGGCGCCGGCGCGGGTGTCGACATAGACGCGGGCGCGTACGATCGCGTCGTCGTCGCTTTCGCGCATCGCCGGCGTGAAGCCGCCGACCAGATCGACATGGGTTCCGGGCTTCAACAGTGCCCCCTTGATCAGTGGCATGGTGGTGATGGTCGCCGACGATACGATATCGGCCTTTCCGAGTTCGGCGTCGAGATCGCCTGCTGCTTCGGCCGAAAAACCCTCGGCACGCAATTTTGCCGCGACCTTTTCGGCATTCGCCGGCGTGCGGTTCCAGATGCGGATGTTCTTGATCGGACGCACCGCCGAATGCGCCTTTGCAAGGAATGGCGACAGCGCGCCGGCGCCCACTATCAGCAGCCGCGATGCGTCCTCGCGGGCCAGATAGGAGGCGGCCAGCGCCGAGGCACAGGCAGTGCGCCACTGTGTCAGCCGCTGGCCATCGATCAAGGCCTGCGGTTCGCCGGTGGTGCCGTCGAGCAAGAGGTAAAGCCCCATCACCGCGGGCTTGCCGACGGCATTGTTGTCGGGCGACACGGTGACGATCTTGACGCCGATATGGCCATCGGCCGAGGTGCCGGCGGCGTTGAAGTCCGTCCAGGCCGGCATCAAAAGCAGCGTCGAGGCGGCGCCGTCGGGCCGCTCGACCGTGTGATGATGCCTGACCGGCTGCACGGCGCCGTCGCGAAAAGCGGCGCGCAATGTCTCGACCAGCCCGGGAAAGGTCAGCGCGCGGTCGACCTCGGCGGCGGAAATGGTCAGCATGAAAGGCTCCGTGGAGAAATAGGCCAGCTGCGCTTCAGGCCCGAGTCGCGGCTCAGTTCGTCGGCTTCGGCAAGGCTGGGCTCTGCGACGCGGTGGGCGCGCGGCTGACCGCCTGGCGCAGGTTCTCTGCCTCGGCGCCGCGCTGGCGCGCCAGCTTGCGGTAGCGGCCCTGCTTGATCCAGGTCGCCAGGCTGCCGACGATCATGCCGATGGCCAGCGCCAGGAACAGGAAAATGAAGAGCGGCACGGTCAGCGTCAGCGCCGGATTGCCGGGATTGAACGGATCGAGCGTGAAGGCCACCGGTTCGCGGTTGGCGACGGCCAGCGCAATCAGGATGACGGCCAGCGGCACGAAAACCACGATGAGAATGAAGCGATTGAACATGTTTTTCCGTTCGGAAGCAAAGGCACCAGCGGTGGCGGGCGCCGCGCCTATTTGCCTCCGTTCAGCCTTTCACGCAATTCCTTGCCGGTCTTGAAGAACGGTACCCATTTCTCCTCGACCTCTACGGATTCGCCGGTGCGCGGGTTGCGGCCGGTGCGGGCAGGGCGATTTTTCACCGAAAACGCGCCGAAGCCGCGCAACTCGACCCGGTTGCCCTCGGCAAGCGCGTCGGTGATTTCATCGAAGATGGCGCTGACAATGTTTTCGACGTCGCGCAGGAAAAGATGCGGATTACGCGTGGCGATGATCTGCACAAGTTCGGATTTGATCATGAAAAGGCTCCCCGTAAAAGCAGTGCCGCCGAAATTATCAGAATGATTTTATTTGGTTTTTCACTCGTCCCAAGCGGTTGCTCAAGGGTGCCAGACGGAAACGAGACCGTCAAGAAACAAGCGGTCCGCTCCAATTTCGTGAAGGACGTCGCCGCCATGGCCGGCCAGGCCAAGCGCAGCACCGACGGTCTGCGCCATCGCCTTGGAGAACAGGAAACCACCACGTTTTTCCGTGTCCTTCCATTCCACCACCTTGAGCTTGGCATCGACACCCTTGCCTGCAAGCCAGTCGATTGCTTCGGCTTCGCCGCCGACTGCGTCGATCAATCTGTTGGTGACCGCCTGCCGGCCGGTGAAGATCGACCCGTCTGCGAGCGCCAGCGCCTCCGGCTTGGTCATGTTGCGGCGCTCGGCGACGATGCCGACGAACCAGTCGTAGCTGTCGAGGATGAGCTTGCGGACCATGGCGCGCTCATCGTCATTGGTCGGCTTGAAGGGAGAAGGCGAGGCCTTCAAGGGCGAGGATTTCACCTCCTCCAGCTTGACGCCGAGCTTGTCCATGAGGCCACTGACGTCCGGGTACTGGATCAGCACGCCGATCGAGCCGACGATCGAGGATTTGCGTGCGACAATATGGTCGGCCGCGGTGGCGATCATGTAGCCCGCCGAAGCCGCGAGCGTGCCGACCTCGGCCACCACCGGCTTGTCGGCAGCGAGCTTGCGCACTGCCTCGTAGATCGATTCGCCACCGACGGTGGTGCCGCCGGGTGAATCGATCGACAGGATCACAGCCTTGACGCGCGGCGACTGACGGATTGCATCCAGCCGCTTGATCAGTTCTTCGTCTTCGGTGATGGTACCTTCGATCTTGACCTTGGCGATGTGGTCGACAGTCGCGCCGGTGAAGTCGTCACCATAGATCCACGCCGAAAAGGCGATCAGCCCGGCTGCGGCGACGATAACCGCCGCGACACGCCAGAATGTCAGCTTGCGGCGCAAGCGGCGGCGGTCGATCAGGTCGTCGGCTCTCAATGCCATGGTCAGCCTCGTAGTCGGTGGGAGCAGATGCTTTTAAAGCAACCATTCGCGCCCGGCTACCGTTTCCTGACGGCCTTGCGCCAAAGGCCGTCTTAGGCATTCGCGACAAGCCTCAACCTGTCACGTTCTACAGGCTCTAACACTGTGCGCCCATATCTGGTATGAGGTACAGGCTGCGCTGGGGCCATTTGCATTGTACAGGGGCGGCTGTCACATTTTTGCGGTTTTCCTCGGCTTGTGCTTGCTTGAGGGCGCCGGCACCCCACCTATAGGGCGGCCTGGCGGGCAGGGGTTTAGAAGAAGCAGTCATGTTAGCGGGACCAATCGAACCGACCAACACCGAGACGGAGTTGGCTCCCAAGGCCGCAGGCCGGGCGCGGGTCGACGCGTTTGACGTTGCGCAGCGTCATTCGCGCCGGGTTCGTATCCTCAAGCTGGCCGTGCCGCTGGTCGCTGCCGTGATTGCGGTCGCGTTTCCCGTCTATTCCTATCTCATGGCTCCCGCTGCAATCGAGGTGCAGGCCGACGGCGGCGCCTTTGCCGATGGCAAGCTGGTGATGGCCAACCCCAAGCTCAACGGCTTCACCAAACAGAACCTGCCCTATTCGATGACAGCCCTGCGCGCCATACAGGATGTCAGCAAACAAGGCATCATCGATCTGGAAGGCATCAAGGCCAAGCTGCCGATTGCGGCCGACAACACGGCGGCCATCGATGCCACGCACGGCACCTATGATCGCGACGGCAACACGCTCAGCCTGACCAGCGATGTGACCGTGTCGACCACGGATGGTGTGGTGGCAAAATTCAAATCAGTCTATCTCGACATGGGCGAAGGCACTATGAAGACAAGCGAGCCCGTCGATGTCAGCCGCGGCGGGTCGCGGATCAGGGCGGATTCGATGTCGGTCCAGGACAATGGCAAGGTCCTGGTTTTCGAGAACAAGGTGCGCGTCGACATCGATCCCGCCAGTTTGAAGGCGGCAGAGGCAAAGAGCGGAGAGACCAATGCGGTTCAGTAGTTCGGCACGGCGCCTCGCCGCGATTTCGGCGTTGACGCTTGGGTTGCCCTTGGGGCTGACCTTCGGGACGGCGCCGTCTCTGGCGCAATCCAGTGCCACGAGCCAAATGTCCGGCCTCAGGCTGTCGGGCGACAAGCCTATCCAGATCGAAAGCGACAAGCTCGAGGTGCGCCAGGCGGAAAGCGTTGCCGTCTTCACCGGCAACGTCAACGTCGTCCAGGGTCCAACCGTGCTCAAGGCCGGCAAAATGACGGTCTATTACGTCAGGGATGCAGGCGCCGCTAAAGGCGCCCAGCCCGCGGGTGCCGCGGCAATGACCGGATCCGCCAACATCGACCATCTCGAGGTCGACGATAAGGTCTACATCAAATCGGACAATCAGGTTGCTACCGGCGACCGCGGCACCTTCGACATGAAGACCGAAGTGCTGGTGCTTTCGGGCAGCAAGGTCGTGCTCTCGCAAGGCGACAACGTGCTTGTCGGCTGCAAGCTTACTGTGCAGATGAAGAGCGGCCTTGCCCAGGTCGACGCTTGCGGCGGCCGCGTCATGATGTCGATCACGCCGCCGGCGAAGTCTGGAGCAGCGAAACCCTGATGACCGGTATATCGTCGCTGCTGGCGCGTCTTCCAGGGCGCGCCGCCAGCAAACTTGCGGCACCGGCCAGGGTCACCGTCGAAGCGGCAAAGTTCAAGGGAACCTTGATCGCCAAGGGGCTGACCAAAAGCTACAAGGGCCGCAAAGTCGTCAGCGGCGTGACGCTGGGCGTGCGCGCCGGCGAGGCGGTTGGGCTGCTCGGCCCCAACGGCGCCGGCAAGACGACCTGTTTCTACATGGTAACCGGCCTGGTGCCGGTCGATGAAGGCACGATCGAAATCGACGGTTTCGACGTCACGTCGATGCCGATGTATCGCCGCGCCCGTCTCGGGATCGGCTATCTGCCGCAGGAAGCCTCGATTTTTCGCGGCCTGAATGTCGAGCAAAACATCCGGGCCGTGCTCGAAGTGGTCGAAAAGAGCCGCAAGGAGCGTGAGCGCCTGCTCGACGAATTGCTCGAGGAATTCCACATCAGCCATCTGCGCAAGGCTCCGTCGCTGTCGCTCTCCGGCGGTGAGCGGCGACGCCTCGAAATTGCCCGCGCCTTGGCAACCCGCCCCGCCTACATGTTGCTCGACGAACCTTTCGCCGGCATCGATCCGATCGCCGTCGCCGACATCCAGCAGCTCGTGCGCCACTTGACGGCACGTGGCATCGGCGTTCTGATCACCGACCACAATGTCCGCGAGACACTTGGCCTGATCGACCGCGCCTACATCATCCATGCCGGCCAGGTGCTGACCCATGGTCGAGCCGACGAAGTGGTCGCAAATGCCGATGTGCGGCGGCTTTATCTCGGCGAGGGATTTACGCTCTAAGTGCGAAATTCCGGCTCGAGCGGGATTTCCGGCGTAGTCCAGCAGCTTTTTCTTCAATTTTCTGCCTGAAAAGGCGCCGGCAGGCGAGTTTTACCGCTCCTCGCCTTGACAAGCAAAAGCCGGGCCAGTTTCTATGCTGGCCTGGAAAATTCCTTCCAGCAGTGCGGGTGCGTAGACGGAGCGTTTGAAACCGAACCATGGCGTTGGCGGCAAAACTACAGCTACGACAGTCGCAGTCGCTGGTGATGACGCCGCAGCTGATGCAGTCGATCCGCCTGCTGCAGTTCACCCATCTCGAGCTGGAACGCTTTATCGACGACGAGATCGAACGCAATCCCCTGCTGGAACGCGCCGAACCGCAGGAGGACGCCGCCGGCGACCAGGCGCAGAAGGGCGACGCCGCATCGGAACCGGCTGCCGACGGCGACTGGTTCGAGGCGGAAACGGCGTGGAGCGCCGAGGCGATCTCGGAAAAGCTCGATACGTCGCTGGAAAACCTGTTTCCTGACGATCCTGGTACGAGCGAGCGGCTCGGGCCCGACCTGACGGCACAATGGAAATCGGCGTCCGGCAACGGTTCCACCTCTTCCTCCGACGGCTTCGATGTCGCGGATATGGCGGCGGCGGCCATCACGCTGCGCGACCATGTCGGCGAGCAGGTGGCGCTCGCCTTTGCCGATCCGGCGGCGCGCCTGATCGCCGGCGAGCTTGCCGACGGCCTCGACGAGGCCGGCTACATGCGTGCCGACATGGCCGAGATCGCCGCCCGCCTCGGCACGGACGCCACGGCGGTGGCAAGGGTCCTGGCGGTCTGCCAGACATTTGAGCCCGCCGGCATATTCGCCCGCGACCTCGCCGAATGCCTGTTGCTGCAGCTGGCCGTGCGCGACCGGCTCGATCCGGCGATGAAGGCGCTGATCGCCAATCTCGAACTCCTGGCACGGCGCGATTTCCAGACGCTGAAGCGGATTTGCGGCGTCGACGAGGAGGATCTGCTCGACATGCTGGCCGAGATCCGGGCGCTCGACCCGCGACCGGGAATGGCGTTTTCGCGCGGTGCCAGCGATGCGATCGTGGCCGACGTCGAGGTGCGTGCAGCCAATGACGGCAGCTGGACGGTCGAGCTCAATGCCGAGACGCTGCCGCGCGTGCTGGTCGATCACATCTATTTCGCCCAGGTCACGCCACATGCGAAAAACCAGGCGGAAAAGGATTTCCTTGCCGAATGCCTGCAGAACGCCAACTGGCTCACGCGCAGCCTCGACCAGCGGGCGAAGACCATTCTCAAGGTGGCCTCTGAGATCGTGCGCCAGCAGGACGCTTTTCTCGTCCACGGCGTGCGGCACCTGAAGCCGCTCAACCTGCGCACGGTGGCGGACGCCATCGGCATGCACGAATCAACGGTCAGCCGGGTCACGGCAAACAAATACATGCTGACGCCGCGCGGTGTGTTCGAGCTGCGCTATTTCTTCACCGCCTCGATCGCTTCGTCAGGTGGCGGCGATGCGCATTCGTCGGAAGCGGTGCGCGACCGCATAAAGCAGCTGATCGACGAGGAGAAAGCCATCGATGTGCTTTCCGACGATGCCATCGTGGACATGCTGCGGGAAAGCGGCGTCGACATCGCCAGGCGCACGGTGGCCAAATACCGGGAAGGCATGAACATACCCTCTTCGGTGCAGCGGCGGCGCGAAAAACGCGCTTTGGCCAGCGCCGGCCGTTGATCTCCGGCGGAATTTCCACAGCTTTCGCCATTCATTGACAAGCGGCGACGAAGTGGCTAGAAGCCCGCCCGCATGAGACGGGCTGGCGAGTGGATTTGAGTTCGCCGATGCCCGCACAAGAGATGGTCCGTCACGACGTAGGCCACGGGACGGCCAAGAAGGCGGCTTGTGATCAACCGGAAAGTTCGGATCTAAAATCGGCGCAAGTGACGCCGCAAAAGCTTGTGCGCGCGGACCACGAGTATAAACTCGGGACAGTTTGAAGCCTGAGCAAGGAAGGTCAGTTTTCAGATGACACTGCGCATATCGGGAAAACACATGGATATCGGCGATGCGTTCCGTACGCGCATCAACGACCGTGTCGGGGAAGTGATCGGGAAATATTTCGATCGGGGCTTTTCAGGGCAAATCGTAGTCGTCAAATCGGGGTCGCGCTACACGGCCGATTGCATGATCCGGCTGGACTCCGGTGCTTCGCTGCAGGCGACCGGCGATGCCCAGGATCCAACGCTTGCCTTCGATACCGCGGCAGACCGTCTGGAAACGCGCCTCAGGCGCTACAAGCGCCGGCTGAAGTCGCACAATTCAGGCAATAGCAACGGCGAGCTCACCGACGTCGCCTATACGGTGATGGCACCGCTTGCCGACGACGAGGAGGACATACCGGAGAATTTCGCGCCGGCCATCGTCGCCGAATCGACTATGACGCTGCGGACCATGTCGGTGGCGTCAGCGGTGATCGAACTCGACACCAAGGACAGCCCGGTCCTGGTCTTCCGCAATGCCGGAAATGACCATCTCAACATCGTCTATCGCCGGCCGGACGGGAATATCGGCTGGATCGACCCGTCCACGGCCAAGGTCGCGCAGGGGTAAAGACCAGCCGCACGCGAGCGTGGGGACTGGCGACGGCAGGCGAACAAGGGATTTCAAGCATGGATCTGAGCGATCTCGTCAGCGTTCCGGCAATCATGCCGGCGTTGAAGGCGAACTCCAAAAAGCAGCTGCTGCAATTGCTGTCCGAAAGGGCGGCGGCGATTTCCGGCATTCCGGAGCGAGAGGTGTTCGACACCATCCTGCAACGCGAGCGGCTCGGCTCGACCGGCGTCGGCAACGGCATCGCCATTCCGCACGGCAAGCTGGCTGGGGTGAAGCGGATCGCCGGCGTTTTTGCCCGGCTGGAGACACCGGTGGACTTCGAGGCCCTCGATGATCAGCCGGTCGACCTGGTGTTTCTGCTTTTGGCTCCCGAAGGTGCCGGCGCCGATCACCTCAAGGCGCTGTCGCGCATCGCGCGGGTGCTGCGCGACGCCGACACGGTTGCCAAGATCAGGGGCACGCGCGACGCCGTGGCCATCCATGCGCTGCTGTCGGACACGCAGGCCTCGCACGCCGCTTGAGGTTTTGATTAAATCCGTTGAAGGGCCGCCGTGAGCGGCCCTGTCCGTTTCCAGCCAGATCGCTGCGCCGTATTTGTCAGTTGATGGCGCCAATGTTGGTGGATAGCGACGTTAGTGGATAGCGACCGGGGTCAGATCGTTTTCCAGCGCGCCAGCCAGTGCCCGGTCGCGAGCGTCCGAAAGCAGGATCGGCTGGCCATTAGCGGCAAACAGGGCCCACAGTTCCAGACCCGGCGCGATTTCGCCGAGGCCCGGGAAACGTCCGCGCAGATCGTCGCTCGACACTTTCCTGAGATAGGCGACCGAACCTTCGCCGAGATGGGCGAATTCGCCGCTGGTCATGATGATATCCTCGTTAGTTCTGGTCATTTCAAGCCTCCTTGCCGCGAGACGCCGCTCAAGGCCATCCCGCATGAGAGCTATCGGCAAAAATCAGTCTTTCACCGATATGTTTATTTTTCGTACCAGCCGTTCGGATTCCGGCCGATCGAGATCGATCGACAGAAGGCCGTTCTTCAATTCGGCCGCAATCACCCGCATGCCGTCGGCCAGCACGAAACAGCGCTGGAACTGGCGCGCGGCGATGCCGCGGTGGAGAAATTCGCGCTCGGTGTCGTCGTTCTGACGGCCGCGCACGACCAACTGGTTCTCCTCCGTTGTGACATCGAGATCGCTTTCCGCGAAACCGGCGACGGCGAGCGTGATACGCAGCCTTTCGGTTTTGCCGTCGGCACCGCTGAGGCGCTCGATGTTGTAGGGAGGATAGCTGTCACCGGACTTTGCCAACCGCTCCAGCGTCTTTTCCATGGAATCGAAACCGAGGAGAAGCGGGCTGGAAAAAGGCGTCATTCGGCTCATGTTACAGTGTCCTCTCAAGAGCGACATAAAGTGGAAAAACCCGGATGGCATTTTTCCCGATGGTCTTGATATGGTCCGCCGCCCGGCAGACTTCAAGCCGTCACACGTCCCGCCCAAAAAGACTTGCCAAAACAAGGAATTGAAATGCCCCAATCCCGCAGGATCATCATCGACACTGACCCCGGCCAGGACGATGCCGTCGCCATATTGCTGGCGCTCGGCAGCGCCGAGCTGGAGATCGTCGGCATCACCGCGGTGGCCGGCAACGTGCCGCTGAAACTTACCGAAAAAAACGCCCGCAAGATCTGCGAGCTGGCCGGCCGGCCGGACGTCAAGGTCTATGCAGGCGCCATCCGGCCGCTGGCGCGCGAACTGGTCACCGCCGAGGAAGTGCATGGCAAGACCGGCCTCAACGGGCCGCAACTGCCCGAACCAAAGATGAAACTGCAGGAAGAGTATGCGGTCGATTTCATCGTCGAGACGCTGATGAGGGAGGAGAGCGGCACGATCACGCTGTGCGCGCTCGGGCCGCTCACCAACATTGCGTTGGCGCTGATCCGCGAGCCGAAAATCGCGCCGCGCATCAAGGAAATCGTGCTGATGGGCGGCGGCTTCTTCGAGGGCGGCAACGTCACGCCGACCGCCGAGTTCAACATCTATGTCGATCCGCATGCCGCCGATGTCGTGTTCAAATCCGGCATTCCGATCGTGATGATGCCGCTCGACGTCACCCACAAGGCGCTGACCACCGCCAAGCGCACGAAGGCCTTCCGTAAGCTCGGCACCAGGGTCGGCACGGCCACCGCGGACATGCTGGAATTCTTCGAACGTTTCGACGAGGAGAAATACGGTACCGACGGCGGCCCGCTGCACGATCCTTGCGTGATCGCGTATCTGCTGAAGCCGAAGCTGTTCAAGGGTCGCAACTGCAATGTCAGCGTGGAAACCGCCTCGGAGCTCACCATGGGCATGACGGTGATCGACTGGTGGGGGGTGACCAAGCGGTCGAAGAACGCCATGGTGATGCGCGACATCGACCATGATGCGTTTTTCGCGCTGTTGCTGGAAAGGCTGGGGCGGCTTTAGGGCTGCTCAGTAGTTGAGCAGGCGGTAGGTGGTGGTACCGTCCTGGCGTTGCTGTTCTTCGATCGAGACTTCCGATCCGATCATGTGGGGTGTTTCCACCTCACCATCGACAAATATCCGAGCGTTGCCGTCATGGAGGCGGACTTCATATCTATAATAAAGTCCATGTCCGACGGAACCTTTCGGATTTAGAGGCATCGTCGCAACATCTTCGACGGTGCCTCCTACGAGTTGTGTGCCAGTGATCGGACTGTTCTGCCTAGTTACAATCGGCACAGCGATCGCGAGAGCGAGCGCGCACAAGATTGTGATGCCAACAACTCTGTCGCGAAACTCTTCCCGAAGCAAAAGAATGCGGGTTCTAAGAGAAATATTTGTCGGCCCCATACCTTAGAGTTGAGTAGCATAGGGGCTTTGTTCAAGAGCGATTCCCCGAAAAAGCCATGTCACTCGCTTCACCTTTGAAAACAGCTTATCGATCGATCGTCGTTCAATTTGCAAACCGGTAAAAGACGAAGCCATTGTCGCGCGTGACGCGCTCGATGCCGACGCGCGAGCCGATCAGATGCGGGAGGTCGTCGTAAACCAGGACCGTCGAACCGTTCTCAAGGACCAGCAGATGTTGGATATTCCGCCCTTTACCCTGTCCACTTTTGATCGTTGCATCGACCGGATCAACCGACCGGATCGGACTTGCGTCATTCGCCCATTTGTTCAGAGCCGACGGAACCATAACCGCGAACAAACCAATGAGCAGGATCACGCCAAACGCGTTCCTTTTCAAATCCGCGTAAGTCCACGGCATAGACATGAATCCCCAACTGTTGATCCATGTGGTGGCCTGAAGGCCGACTTTCAATCGGCCTTCCTATTCCAGGATGTTGCTGTTGGCGTCGCCGGGCTCGCGGCCGTTACTTCGCCTTGGAAAAGGCCAGCCACAGGCCGCCGCCCACCAGGAAGCTGCCGCTGATCCTCGACAAGAGCTTGACGCGGCCGGCCGACAGCAGACGCCCTGCGCGGCCGGCGGCCAGCGCGTAGGTCGAATCCGAGACGGCGGCGAAGATCATCGCGGTGAGACCCATGACGCCGATCTGTAACGCGTAATTGCCTTCAGGCGCGATGAACTGCGGAAAGAAGGCGCCGAAGAACACTAGCGTCTTTGGATTGCTGATCGCCACCAGCAGGCCCTGCAGGAAGAAGCCGCCACGCGGCTTTTTTGCCGATCCGTCGGCGTTAAGCTTGCCTTTCGAGCGGAACATCTGCACGCCCATCCAGATCAGGTAAGCGGCGCCGATCAGCCGGACCCATTCGAACCAGTGGCCCATGCCGGCGATCAGCGAGGTCAGCCCGATGCCGACAATGGCGATCATGATGGCTAGCCCGGCCTGGGTGCCAGCGACATTGGCGAGACCGGCGCGCGAGCCGTGGCGGATGCTGTTGGCGATGATCAGCGTCACCGTCGGCCCCGGCACCAGGATGATGACGATGCAGGCGACGACGTAGGTGGCGTAGAGTTCCAGCGACATTTTTCCCTCCACAGAATGCCGCTCGTGCGGCGCGCTGTCGCGATCAATGCATGACGATGAGTTGCGTGCAAGTCGGCGAGGCGCCGACAATACGGAGCTGATTTCAGCAGGCGCCGGCCTGCCATGGCAGCGTGGCCTCATACGCGGCAGCCGCCCTCAGCACGGATAGGTCACCGCGCGGCCGCCCGATCAATTGCATGCCCATTGGCCTGCCCCTGGCGTCGAAGCCCGCCGGTACGTTGACCGCCGGGCAGCCGCCCAGCGTGGCGAGCGCTGAGACCTGCATCCAGCGGTGATAGCTGTCCATGGCACGCCCGGCCACTTCCCTTGGCCAGTGGGTGACGACATCGAAGGGAAAGACCTGTGCGGCTGGCAGCGCAATCAGGTCGAAACGCTCGAAGAGCGACAGCAGCATTCGATGCCAGGACGAGCGCCTCACCGTGGCGGCGTGGATCTGCGGCGCGGTGAGGCGCAGTGCATGTTCCACCTCCCAAACGGCCTCCGGCTTCAGCAGACTTCGTTTCAGGAGATCGTCGTAATGCGCCTTGAGTGCACAACCGCTGCTCGCCTGGCGAAGCGTTACAAAGGCTTGCCACAGCGCTTCGAAGTCGAATTCCGGCATCAGCGGCTCGGCCTCGAAGGATACATCCGCGAACCGGCCGAGTGCTGCCTCGCAAAGCTGTAGAACGCCTGCTTCAACCGGCAGATGGCCGTTAAGATCGCCGAGCCAGGCGATGCGCCCGCCGGCCGCCGGTGCTTCCAGCCCTTCGAGGAACGAGCCTGGCTTATCATGCGACAGCGGCGCGCGAGGATGATAGCCGGCCTGAACGTCGAGCAGCAACGCCATGTCACGCACGTTACGCCCCATCGGCCCTTCGACGCCCATTTGCGCAAGAAACACATCAAGGTCAGGGCCGGCCGGCACCAATCCCTGCGATGGACGGAAGCCATAGACATTGTTGTAGGCAGCGGGATTGCGCAGGGAACCGCCAAAATCGCTGCCATCGGCAACGGGAACCATGTCGAGCGCCAGCGCGACCGCCGCACCGCCGCTCGAGCCGCCGGCGGTCAGCGCCGGGTCAAATGCGTTGAGCGTCTGTCCGAACACGGTGTTGTAGGTGTTGGAGCCGAGCCCGAATTCGGGAACGTTGGTCTTGCCGATGATGATCGCGCCGGCCTTGCGGACGCGCTCGACGAAGAAGTCGTCTTCCTCAGGCACAAAATCGGCGAAGATCGGCGAGCCGAAGGCGGTTCTCAGGCCTTTTGTCAGCGCAAGATCCTTGATCGCGATCGGCAGGCCGAACAGCGATCCGGTATCTCCTCCTCGCGCCAGATGAGCGTCAGCGCTGTCGGCCTCGCGCAGGATGTCGGCACGCTCACGCAATGAAACGATAGCGTTGACCAGCGGGTTCACCGCCTCGATCCTGTCGAGGAATGCCGCGACCACTTCGCGCACCGAAAGCTGCCGGCGCCTGATCTTCCCGGCAAGCTCCACGGCAGACAGGCGGCAGATGTCGCCGGCGGGCGGCACCGCGTGCTTCGTCGTCGGGTGCATGGCTGTCATCCCGCTTTAGCCTGCAGATTTCTGCAGGGCGGCATCGACGTCCCTGGCCAGCGGGATGGCCGGCTGTGCACCGGCCTTCAGGCAGGCCAGCGAACCGGCTGCGGCAGCGCGGGCAAGCGCCTGGTCGAGCGGCAGGCCGGCTGCCAGCCCGGCTGCAAAATAGCCGCAGAACGTGTCGCCGGCGCCGACCGTATCGAGCGGACTGATCTTCAGCGCCGGAACCATCAGGAGATCGTCCGGCGTTGCCGCCAGAACGCCGTCCGAGCCAAGCGTGACGACGATGGTGCGGCCGGTTCTCGCGGCATAGTCGCGCATCCGTGCCGGGCGGTCGCGGCCATTCAACGACAGCGCCTCGCCGTAGAGGTCGAACTCGGTTTCGTTGGCGACGAGATAGTCGGCCTTGCCGAGGAAGCCGGCCGCGTCGCCATGGAAAGGTGCGGTGTTGAGCACTGTGATCGCGCCGGCTGTCCTTGCCGCGTCGAGTGCTGCCTCGACGGTCTGCAGCGGGATCTCCAATTGCAGCAGCACGATGTCGCCGTTTTTCAGGAAGGCCTTGGAAAGGTCACCCGGCACGACCGAATCATTGGCGCCCGGCACAACGGCGATCACGTTCTCGCCGTCGGCGCCGACCATGATCAACGCGGTACCGGTCGAGGCAAAGGTCTCGCCGACGCCGGACAGGTCGATCTTGCCGTCGCGCAGCAGCGCCAGAGCGTCGCTGGCGAAGCTGTCCTTGCCGACCGCGCCGACCATGCGCACCTTGGCGCCGGCGCGGGCGGCGGCCAGCGCCTGGTTGGCGCCCTTGCCGCCGGGGGCAGTAGCGAAACCGGAGCCGCGCACGGTCTCGCCGGGACCGGGCAAGCGGTCGACACTTGCGATGAGATCGAGATTGATGGAGCCGATGACGACGATCAAGAAATGCCCCCCGCTAGCGCATACCACTCTAATTGCGCGGGAAGCTACTCCGTAAGATCGCTGCTTGTCACCCTAGCGGTCCTTGCGTCGCTCGTGTCGTTTCCATTCGTTGGCTATTCAAGAGACCTGTCCCGCCTCCCAGCCGAGGATGGCGCGTTTTCGGGTCAGGCCCCAATGGTAGCCGGTGAGTGCGCCGGACTTGCCGAGAGCCCGGTGGCACGGCACGACGAAGGACATCGGATTGGCACCGACCGCGGCACCGACAGCCCGGCTGGCGCTCGGTGCGCCGATGCGCGCGGCGATCGAGGAATAGGTGCAGGCCTGGCCCATCGGAATACGCAGCAAGGCCTCCCAGACACGGACCTGGAAGTCTGTGCCGATCATGACGACGCGCAGCGGCTGGTCGGCGCGCCACAGCGACGGATCGAAGATGCGCGCGGCATAGGGCGCCGTCGCCGCCATGTCCTCGACATAGGTCGCATTCGGCCAGCGGCTGGACATGTCGGCAAAGGCCGCACGCTCGCCGCCGGGGTCGTTGAAGGCGAGGCCGGCAAGGCCGCGGTCCGTCACCATGATCAGCGCGATGCCGAAAGGCGAGATATGATAGCCGTAGCGGATGGTGAGCCCTGCGCCGCGGGTCTTGTAATCGCCCGGCGACATCGCTTCGTGGGTGACGAACAGATCGTGCAGCCGGCCTGGGCCGGACATGCCGAGTTCGAACGAGGTTTCAAGCAGCGGCATGCCGGCATCGAGCAGCTTGCGCGCATGATCGAGGGTGACGGCCTGCAGAAAAGCCTTGGGCGACAGGCCGGCCCAGCGGGTGAACAGCTTCTGCAGCCCGGTCGGTGTCTCGCCGACCTCTTCGGCCAGCACTTCCAACGAAGGCTGGTCGCGATAGTCGAGGCTGATCTTTTCGATGGCACGACGGACGATTTCGTAGTCTCCACCTTCAGGCGTGATGTCTTTCTGAAGGATTGCTGTCGTTTTGAGAGGCATTTGGGCGTTCATGGCAGTATCTCCTTGAGTGCGAATATCGTCCTTCGCGGCGCCGATCACCACCCGAAACTTGCTTTCCCGCGGCATGTACCCAGATAGAGCTGGGCTTTGAATGGGGAGGACGGTCGTGGCTGGTGAAAAAGTAAACCTGACCGGGGCAAAGGAGACTTTGCTTTTGACACTTTACGGCAAGGCGCTGGAGAGCCGGCTGCCCAATTCGCTGCTCAGGGACTACTTTGCCGACGAGGCGGTGCGCAACATCGACTATGATTTCTCACGGCTCAAGGTCGACAACAATCTCGGCGTCGGTCTAGCAATCAGGGCAAAGACGCTGGACGTCTGCGTTCAGGACTTTCTCGCCCGAAATCCTGACGCCATCGTACTGCATCTCGGGTGTGGGCTCGATACGCGCATATTCCGTATCGACCCGCCAGCCGGCGTGGACTGGTTCGACGTCGACTATCCCGAAGTCATCGATCTCAGGCGCAAGCTCTATCCAGTGCGGGATCACTACCATCTGATCGCTTCGTCGGTCACCGAACCTGGATGGCTGAACAAAGTACCTCGGGATCGCCCGGCCATAGTCGTGGCGGAAGGCCTGACTCCCTACCTGGGTGCCGAGGAGGGGCAGCAACTGTTTTCTCGTTTGGTGGGACATCTTTCGAGCGGCGAACTGGTTTTCGATGCCTATAGTCGCCTGGGACTGAAGATCATTCGCCTCAATTCCTCCTTCCGCGCCACCGGCGCCGAGGTCCACTGGAGCATCGAGAACCCGCATGAATTGGAGCGAGCCGTTCCGAAGCTGCGGTTCGTCGAGGACATCCCTGCCTATAAGCCGGAACATGCCGCTCGCATGCGCTGGTTCGCGAAACTGTTCGTTCGCCTTTGGAAATACATTCCAGCATTGCGCAAGATCGGCAGGCTGTTGCGCTATCGGTTCTGAAACGCTGGCTCAGCGCGCCTTGGCGGTCGCCAGAGCGCGCGAAAATGCGGTGGCAAAACTTTCGCGGTCGGCAGGGTTGAGGAAGCCGCCGATCGAGACGGTTTTTCCTTGCGCCTCGACCGCCATTCTGGTGATGCCGATCTCGGCGTGGCGGGCGATCGAAAAGCGCGCCCAGAACGGATTGAAGCGGTGTGCTTCCGATTTGCCTGACGGGGCAGTCTTGCGGATGTCGAGGCTGGTGCGCGACACCGATACCTCCTCGCGAGCCCGGGCGGCACGATAATTGGCGCGGAAGGCGATGTAGACGGCGATCACGTCGAGGCCGAAGAAGCCGAACACCGGCCAGGCGCCGCGCGACAGAAAAAAAGCTCCGGTCACCAGCCAGCCGAACAGCAGGGCGCCCATCAGGATGGCAAAGCCGGTCTTGCCCAGCGACCGGTGCGGTGTCAGCAGCGCCTGGAAAAATGGCTCGTCGGCCTGAAAAGAGGCGTTTGTGTCGCTCATTGGGGAATATTATAGGAAGGCAATGACAAGCCCCAAGCCCAAAAACTCTTCTGCGCTAAAAAAAGACCTGTTGCCCGGCCGCCGCGACGGCTCGAACGTCAAGCCGCGTCCGCGGCCGGCGAGATCGCGGGCGCTTTACAGCGCGGCCGAGGTGCATGAGATTTTCCGGCGCTTTTCCGTTCAGCGGCCGGAACCGAGGGGCGAGCTCGAACATATCAACGCCTTCACGCTGTTGGTGGCGGTGGTGCTTTCGGCTCAGGCGACGGACGCCGGCGTCAACAAGGCGACGCGGGCGCTGTTCAAAATCGCCGACACGCCGCAAAAGATGCTGGCGCTAGGCGAGGCCAAGCTCGGCGACCATATCCGCACCATCGGGCTATGGCGCAACAAGGCCAAGAACGTCATCGCGCTGTCGGAGGCGCTGATCCGCGACCATGGCGGCGAGGTGCCTGAGGATCGCGATCAACTGGTCGAGCTGCCGGGTGTCGGCCGCAAGACCGCCAACGTCGTGCTCAACGTGGCATTCGGCCAGCATACGATGGCGGTCGACACGCACATCTTCCGCATCGGTAACAGGCTCGGCCTGGCGCCGGGCAAGACGCCGGAACAGGTCGAGCAAGGTTTCCTGAAGATCATTCCGGATGAATATATGCGGCACGCGCATCATTGGCTGATCCTGCACGGCCGCTATGTCTGCAAGGCGCGCAAGCCGGATTGCCCGGCCTGCGTCATCGCCGATATCTGCAAGGCCAAGGAAAAGACGACCAGCGTGCCTGCACCGCTGGTCGAGATCGCGCCGCTCGGGCCAGTAGAAGCGGCTACTGAGTCAGTGCCCGGCAAGTGACTCTGAAGTTCCTCGTATGTGGCGCCGTCCACATTCAGGAACTCTCCTCGACGAACACCTCCTCGCGCTTCTTCCTGACCGCGGGGAGAAACACGATGACGAGCACGGCAAGCGCGATGAGGAGCAGGCTGGCGCTGATCGGCCGCGTCACGAAGGTGCTCGGATCGCCGCGCGAGAGGATCATGGCGCGGCGTAGGTTTTCCTCGAGCAGCGGGCCGAGCACGAAGCCGAGCAGCAGCGGCGCAGGTTCGCAGCGCAGCTTGGTCAGGAGGTAGCCAAGCAAGCCGAAGAAGGCGACGGCATAGAGGTCGTAGACGTTGGTGTTGACGCTGTAAACGCCGATCGAGCAGAACGCCATGATGATCGGGAAGAGCACATAGTAGGGGATGGTAAGAAGTTTCACCCAAAGCCCGATCAGCGGCAGGTTCAAGATGATCAGCATCAGATTGCCGACCCACATCGAGGTGATGATACCCCAAAACAGTGCAGGCTGTTCGATGGCGACATTGGGGCCGGGCACGATGCCCTGGATGATCATCGCGCCGATCATCAGCGCCATTACCGGGTTGGCCGGAATGCCGAGCGTCAGCATCGGGATGAAGGAGGTTTGGGCGCCGGCATTGTTGGCCGATTCCGGTCCGGCGACGCCTTCGATGGCGCCCTTGCCGAATTCCCCGGGATTTTTCGAGACACGTTTTTCGACGGTGTAGGAGGCAAAGGCGGCAAGGATCGCGCCGCCTCCCGGCAGGATGCCGAGCGCCGAACCGATGATCGTTCCGCGCACGATGGGAGCCGCCATGCGCCGAAAATCTTCGCGGGTCGGCATAAGGCCGGAGATCTTTCGGATCAGCACGGAACGCTCATGCTCGTTTTCGAGGTTGCGCAGTATCTCGGCGACGCCGAAGACACCGACCGCCACTGCGACGAAATTCAGCCCGTCGGCATATTCGCGGATGCCGAGCGTGAAGCGGGGCGTACCAGTGTAAATATCGGTGCCGACAAGTCCCAGCAGCAGGCCGAGCACGACCATGGCCAGTGCCTTGACGATCGAGCCGTGGGCGAGCGCGACGGACGAGACCAGGCCGACGATCATCAGCGAAAAATACTCGGGCGCGCCGAATCTCAGCGCTATCGCAGTCAGCGGTGGGGCGAAGATGGCGACGAGGAAGGTCGACACCGTGCCGGCAAAGAACGAGCCTATCGCCGCGGTCGCCAGGGCTGCTCCGGCGCGGCCGTTCCTGGCCATCTGATAGCCATCGATTGCGGTGACGGCCGACGAGGATTCGCCGGGCATGTTGATGAGAATGGCGGTGGTCGAGCCGCCATACTGCGCGCCGTAATAGATACCGGCGAGCATGATGAGAGAGGAAACCGGGTCGCCGATCTGGAAGGTGATCGGCAACAGCATGGCGATGGTTGCGGTGGCACCGATGCCGGGCAGGACGCCAATCAGCGTGCCGAGAAGGACGCCGATCAGGCAGAAACCGAGGTTTGCCAAAGATGTGGCTGTCGAAAAGCCGAGTGCGAGGTTGTTGAGGAGTTCCATTTCATCTCCTCACAACGACAGTGGCAACCACGGGCCGAAACGCCGAAACGGCAGGCCGAGTGCGTAGCTGAAGACGACGAATGCGAACAGCGCCAGGCCGGCTGACAGCACGAGTGCAGTCAGCGGCTTCATACGGCCGCTACCGAAAGATGCGATCAGCGCCGTCAGGAAGATCGACGGGATGAAGCCGAGGCCGCGCACCGTCAGGCCGAAGAAGATCGGAGCAGGCAGGATGAACAGCATGCCGCGCCACGCAATGTAACCGATCGGCTCGCTCTCGAAACGCACCGCTTGGACGAGGATGGCGGCGCCAAGCAAGATC
This sequence comes from Mesorhizobium sp. M0184, assembly GCF_040322215.1. NCBI lineage: Bacteria > Pseudomonadati > Pseudomonadota > Alphaproteobacteria > Hyphomicrobiales > Phyllobacteriaceae > Mesorhizobium > Mesorhizobium sp. M0184. Next base: position 40,537 of record NZ_JAMYSZ010000001.1, on the reverse strand, counting down.
AGCACAATTGCCAGCACCAGCGGGAAATAGCCCGGCCCCATGCGAAAGGCGGTGCCGATTTCGAGGCCCAGCGACTGCAGCGCGAAAAAGGCGCCAATAAAGATCAACAGCGCGGCGCATATGCCGTTGGTTCTGTCGATTGCGAAAGGTTTCATGGCGTCCTCCCGGCCCGCCTCACGGGCGTGCCGATGCCGGTGTAAAAACGGGGCGCTGGCGGCGCCCCGTTAAAACCTTTAGTCGGCGTACTGGCCGGCCGCTTCGATGATCGGCTTCCAGCGCGCAATCTCACTTTCCAGCTTGGCCTTGAGCGCGGCCGGCGTGGCATCGGCCTCGGGCGACGGCTTGGTGCCGAGTTCGGCAAATCTGGCGACGACGTTCTGGTCCTTCAGCGCCACCTGCAGAGATTTCGACAGGCGTTCGGTGATCTCGGCCGGCGTGCCCTTGGGTGCATAGATGCCGTGCCAGATGCCGACCTGCACCTGGGGAAGACCGGCCTCTATCGTCGTCGGCACGTCCGGCAGCACGTCTAGCCGTTGCGGCGAGGTTACGGCATAAGCCTTGATCGTGCCGCCCTGGATCTGCTTGGTGGTATTGGTCGTCTGGTCGCACATGATGTCGACCTGGCCGCCGAGAAGATCGGTCATGGCCGGGCCGGTGCCCTTATAGGGTACGGTGACCAGCGGCGTGCCGATGGCGCTCATAAACAGCATGCCGCACAGATGCGAGGCGGCACCGATCCCGGCATTGGCAACGGTGATGCTGTCCTTGTTGGCCTTGGCGTAGTCGACCAGCCCCTTCAGATCGGTCGGCTCGAGGTCCTTGCGGCCGACGATGGTCATCGGCACCTCGGTGACGAGGCCGACATATTCGAATGCGTTCAGCGTGTCGTAGGCGAGCTTTCTGTAGAGCGTAGCACTTGTCGCCATGCCGATGTGATGGAGGAGCAGCGTGTAGCCGTCAGGCTCGGCATTTGCGACGCGGCCCGCGCCCAATGTGCCGCCGGCGCCGCCGACATTCTCGACGATGACCTGCTGGCCGAGGTCCTTCGACATGGCTTCCGCGACAAGACGCGTGACGGTGTCAGTAGGGCCGCCGGCCGAAAACGGCACGACAATGGTGATGGTGCGTTCGGGGTAGGTCTGCGCGCCAGCGGCCGGTGGGTAAAGCATGGCGGCCGCAGCGACAGCCAGCGCGGCGACGAATTTTCTCATCGTGATTCCTCCCAGGATACGAATTACCAACCGCTGCGCGGAGTTCCTCTCAAAACCGAATGTAGATGGAGCAATAACTAGCGCAACCCGACAAATGACAATCGGCCTCGAATGGCAAACTGCACGTTTGTCCGCACAAATGAGTGGAAAGGTTGGGCCGCGCGATGCCCTTCCTCCGACCTATCTTAATAACCGTAGCCGCGCGCCATCGCCGCCGCGAACACCGGGATCAAGAGGAAGATGAAGGCCGCGGTGCGGATATAGGTGCGAACGGACGCTAGCTCCGCCGCAGGCACCTGGAAGCCGGGACTGGCGCTCGCCTGCCTGTTCCAGGACAGGAATCGGACGGTCGGGATAATCGACAACAGGCCGACAATTGCGAAAGCGGCCATCTTTGCCCAGAACATCCAGTTGTAGACGTAGAATTCCCAGCCCTTGAGACCATAGATGACGCGGCCGATGCCGGCGACGATGATCAGCATGGCGATGATGCCGTAGTGGCGATCGATGCCGACAAGCCGCTTCAGCGTCGCGGCGGACAAGTCGCTGCGGATCAGGACGAACTCGGCGCCGATGATGCCTGCCAGCGAAAACACCAGCAGATGATGGAAGATGGCAAGCACAAGGTCGGTGGTGTCCATGCTGTTTTCCCTCTGTCGGACGGCAGCGCCGAAAGCCAACGCGCCTGAACCAGTACTGAAGAAAAACTAACACCGCCTGGCAGGATTCACATCAGCCTGGAAGATGATCTACACAGCCTTGGCTCTTGTTTTTCGCAACGGATTTGGATTTCCCGTCTCGGGCGTGTCGCTGTCCCCGCTTTTGGAAGACCTGCATTAGGCACCGGCAACACAACCGAGACATGACCATGGCCAGTCCGCATACAATTGTCGCCCCAGTGATTGAGACCTCGCGCACGGTCCTGCGGCCGCACCGGCTTGACGATTTCGACGCCTATGTCGCGATGTGGGCCGATCCCGTCGTCACCCGCTTTATCGGCGGCAAGCCGCGCACGCGGGAGGAAAGCTGGATGCGTTTCCTGCGCCATGCCGGCCTGTGGTCGCTTCTGGGCTACGGCTTCTGGGCGGTCGAGGAAAAGGCGACCAGCCGCTTCATCGGCGAGGCCGGCTTCCACGACCTGAAACGCGACATGACGCCGTCGATCGAGGGCATTCCGGAGGCCGGATGGGCTCTGGTTTCAGGCGTGCATGGCCACGGGTTGGCCAGCGAAGTCGTCGCACGGGTGCTTGCCTGGGGCGATGAGGCATTTGCAGCCGCGAAGACCGTCTGCATCATCGATCCGGAAAACACCGGCTCGCTGAACGTCGCGGCAAAATGCGGTTATGGCGAAGTGCTGCGAACCGTCTACCAAGGCAAGCCGACCATCCTGCTGGAGCGGCAACCCTGACGGATGCTGTTTGGCACTGCCTGCCACGTCGTCTTCGGGCGTCCGGTTCGCCAGCCTGAAAATCGCGCAGGCCGATTGTGCCGCATGCGAAGTGTTCTGTCTTTGACAGGAGGACGCAAACTCTGCATGAATTTTATCGAGCGGGTCTGAAGTCAGGCCACGTTTCTGGCAGGCACCGGAGGAGGTGTCGCGATTTGGAGGAATCCCATGCTGAACAGACGCCGATTCTTGATGAGCACCGCGGCGGCAGGTGCTGCCGGGCTCGCGGCATCGCATTTTATCCCCGCTTTCGCGCAGGACGCACCGCAGCTGCAGATCTTCGTGCCGGCGGCGCCGGGCGGCGGTTGGGACCAGACGGCGCGCGCCATGGACCAGGTGCTGCGCAGCGAAAAGCTGATCTCCGGCTCGCAGATTACCAATGTTGGCGGCGCCGGCGGCACCGTCGGCCTGCCGCAGTTCGTCAACCAGTGGAACGGCAAGGGCAATGCACTGATGGTGGCCGGCATGGTCATGGTCGGCGCCATTATCGCCAACAAGGCGGCCAACAACCTTACCGAGGTCACGCCGATCGCCCGCCTCACCGGCGAGTTCGAGGCGCTGGTGGTGCCGGCCGCCTCGCCGTTCAAGACTGCGGCCGACTTCGTTGCTGCCCTCAAGGCCGACCCGACGCAGGTTCCCGTTGCCGGCGGTTCGGCCGGCGGCTCGGACCACATCTTGTTCGGCCTCATCGCCAAGACCGTCGGTGTTCCGGCCACCAATCTCTCCTATGTGCCGTTTGCCGGCGGTGGCGAGGCGCTCTCGGCGCTGCTCGGCAACCAGGTCGCGGCCGGCATCTCCGGCTATGGTGAGTTCGCCGAACAGGTCAAGGCGGGTGCGCTGCGGCTGCTGGCCATCTCCGCGGATAAACGCCAGGAGGGAATCGATGCGCCGACGATGAAGGAAGCCGGCATAGATGTCGAGCTGTTCAACTGGCGTGGCGTCTTCGCACCGCCCGGCGTCTCGGACGCCGACAAGGCAGCAATGATCAAGCTGATCGAGACCATGGCCAAGAGCGACGCCTGGGCCACCGAATGCAAGAACCGCAACTGGACGCAGATCCTGCTCACCGGTGACGATTATGCGAAATTCGTCGCCGAAGACACGGCCCGCATCGGGACGATCCTCAAGGACCTCGGTCTAGCGTGATGCTCTCGGCAAGGGGTGGCAGCCTGCGCCAACCCTTGCCGACTTTCGCTAGCCGCATGGACATACGCGGCGCAGGAGGTGAAACTACGCCGAGATCGGCCGAGTGAGACCGGTCCAAGGAGAACCGGCCCCAAGGGACCGACATTGGGAGGACGATGATGAGCACCAGCGATCAGCCGGCGCCGCCGCGCCTTGCAGTACCCGAACTGCTGATCGGCGTCGGGCTCCTCGCCTGTGCCGGTGCGGTTGCCTGGCAGACGCTGGCAATCCCGGTGTCGCCGCTCTATTCCAAGGTCGGTCCGACCGTCTTTCCCTACATCACCATGACCGGGATGGTGATCCTGTCGCTGCTGCTCATCATTGCCGCCTTGCGGGGCGGCTGGCAGCCGGAGGACGAAAAGGAGACGCCGACCGACTGGAAGGCGATGGGCATCGCCGCCCTCGGACTGATCGCCAACCTGGTGCTGATCCAGCCGCTCGGCTTTACCGCGGCATCTGTCATCATGTTCGTTCTCATCTGCCACGGTTTCGGCAGCCGGCGTCCGCTGCGTGACGTGCTGCTCGGGCTGATCCTGGCGCTGGCCGCCTATTTCGGCTTTGCCAGGGCGCTTGGCGTCAATATCGGTGCCGGCTTCATCGAAAACCAGCTGAACGCGACCGTCGATTCGATCGTTGCCATGCTGAGGGGCTGACGCCATGGAAACGCTTGGCCATCTCGCGCACGGATTTTCGGTCGCCTTCTCGCCGATCAATCTCATATGGTGCCTGGTCGGCACCACGCTGGGGACTGCCATCGGCGTGCTGCCCGGCCTCGGGCCGGCACTGACCATCGCGCTGCTGTTGCCGATCACCTATCAGGTGGCGCCGGAGGCATCCTTCATCCTGTTTGCCGGCATCTACTACGGCGCCATGTATGGCGGCTCGACGACATCGATCCTGCTCAACACGCCTGGCGAAAGCGCCACCATCGTCACCGCGCTGGAAGGCAACCGGATGGCCCGCTCCGGCCGTGGCGGTGCGGCCCTGGCGACCTCGGCGATCGGCTCCTTCGTCGCCGGCACGCTGGGCACGATCGGCGTTGCCTTCCTGGCGCCGATCGTCGTCAAATTCGCGCTGGCCTTCGGCCCGGCCGAATATTTCTCGCTGATGGTGCTGGCCTTCATCACGGTTTCGGCGGTGCTCGGCTCGTCGTCGGTGCGCGGCCTGACCAGCCTGTTCGTCGGCTTCGTCGTCGGCATGATTGGCGTCGACCTGCAGACGGGGCAGCCGCGCTTCACCTTCGGCATGAGCGAATTGTTGGACGGCGTCGACGTCATCGTCGTCGCCGTTGGCCTGTTCGCCGTTGGCGAGACGCTTTACATGGCCTCGCGCCGCTATGCCGGCAAGGACGACATCGTGCCGTTGAAAGGGTCGCTCTACATGACCGCGGCTGAATGGTCGCGCTCGTGGAGGCCATGGCTGCGCGGCTCCCTGATCGGCTTCCCGATCGGCGCCATGCCGGCCGGCGGCGCCGAAATCCCGACCTTCCTCTCCTATGCCATCGAGAAGAAACTCTCCAGACACAAGGAGGAGTTCGGCACGGTCGGCGCCATCGAGGGCGTTGCCGGGCCGGAAGCGGCCAACAATGCATCCGCGGCCGGCGTGCTGGTGCCGATGCTGACGCTCGGCCTGCCGACCTCGGCGACGGCCGCGATCATGCTGTCGGCGTTCCAGAGCTACGGTATCAATCCGGGGCCGCTGCTGCTGACGACGCAGGCCGACCTGGTGTGGGGGCTGATCGCCAGCCTGTTCATCGCCAATGTCATCCTCGTCGTCCTCAACCTGCCGCTGATCGGGCTCTGGGTGCGATTGCTGAAGATCCCGGCGCCGCAGCTCTATGCCGGCATCCTGGTGTTCGCCACGGTCGGCACCTACGGCATCTCGCAATCGCCGATCGACCTCGTCATCCTCTATCTGCTCGGTGCCGCCGGTTTCCTGATGCGGCGTTTCGATTTTCCGACCGCGCCCGTCATCATCGGCATGATTCTCGGGCCGCTTGCCGAAACGCAGTTCCGCCGCGCGATGACCATCTCCAACGGCGATTGGACGGTGTTCTACAAGCATCCGCTGTCGCTGACGCTGCTGACGCTGGCCTTCATCGGGCTGGTTGGACCGCATATCTGGGCCTACATCGAGCACAGACGCATGCGTGGACCGGAGCACGTGCCGGGCGATGCCTGAGCTGTTCGTGACGTCATGACAGACCTGCTTTCCGGCATCCGCATCCTTGACCTGACCAATGTGCTGGCCGGCCCCTATTGCGCCTACCAGCTGGCGTTGCTCGGGGCCGACGTCATCAAGGTCGAGACGCCGCAAGGCGGTGATCTGGCGCGCCAGCTCGGCGCCTCGCCGGAGCTCAACCGGGCGGGCATGGGCGCTTCGTTCCTGGCGCAGAATGCCGGCAAACGCTCGGTGGCGCTCGATCTCAAGCAGGAGGCCGGCCGCGAACGCTTCCTCGATCTGGTCGCTTCGGCCGACGCGCTGGTCGAGAATTTCCGCCCCGGCGTAATGGACCGGCTGGGGCTTGGCCATGCCAGGCTGAAGGAGGTCCGGCCAAGCCTTGTCTATTGTGCGATATCGGGCTTCGGCCAGACCGGGCCGATGCGCGACAATCCAGCCTACGACCAGATCATCCAGGGTCTTTCCGGCATCATGAGCATCACCGGTACACCGGAAACGGCGCCGCTGCGTGTCGGCTATCCCGTCGCCGATACGCTTGGCGGGCTGGTCGGGGCGTTCGCCATTACCGCCGCATTGGTCAAGCAGAAGACGACAGGCGAGGGCGCGTTCCTGGACGTGTCGATGCTCGAATGCACGCTTTCTGCGCTCGGCTGGCCGGTGTCGAACTATCTGACGGCGGATATCGAGCCGCAGCCGATGGGCAATGAAAACATGACGGCCGCACCGTCTGGCGCGTTTCGCACCGGCGACGGCTTGCTCAACATCGCCGCCAACAAGCAGGAGCAGTTCATCGCGCTCTGCCGATTGATCGGCCGGCCGGAGCTGGCCTCGGATGTCCGCTTTGCCGAGCGCGAAACGCGCAAGCAGAACCGGATCGCATTGAAGGCGCTGATCGAGGACGCCCTGGCGAGCGGCTCTGCCGCCGCCTGGGAGGAGACGTTCAATCGCGCCGGCGTGCCGGCAGGCCGGGTGCTGACAATCCCGCAGGTACTGCAGGAGCGACAGGTGATCGAGCGCGGCATGACGGCGCGCTTCCCGGCAGTGTCCGGGATGGACAGGCCGCTGACCGTGGTGCGCGGCGGCTTCATGGTCGATGGCGAGGCACCTTTGCCGAGCAGGCCGCCGCCGGGGCTCGGCGAGCATATGGACGAGGTTTTTGCCGGCCTGCCGCCGCGTGCCAGGAAAAGAGCGAAGGCATGAGCGGAACGCAAAACAAGACTGGTCGCGCACGCGGCGAGGAATGGTGGCAGACCGGCATCATCGAGATGCGCCCCGGCGTCATCCGGCTGCGCGGCTATGAAATCCAGGATCTGATCGGCCGCGTCAGCTTTCCGGCAATGATCTGGCTGATGCTGCGCGGCGAACTGCCAAGCGAGGAGCAGGCGGCGCTGCTTGGCATCGCGCTGGGTGCTGCCGTCGACCATGGGCCGCAGGCGCCGTCGATCGCCATCGCCCGTATGGCGATCACCTGCGGCGTCGGCATCAACAGCGCCATGGCATCAGCCGTCAACGTGCTTGGCGATGTGCATGGCGGCGCCGGCGAACAGGCGCTTTCCTTCTACGGAGACATCGCTGCCGAACTGGACGCCGGCATGCCGCTTGCGGACGCCGTGTCGGCGCGGCTCGATCGTTTCCTTGCCGGGGAAAACGGCTATGTGCCCGGGCTCGGCCATCGTTTCCATCCGGTCGACCCGCGGGCGCCCCGCCTCATCGAGCTAACCCGCGACTTTGCCGCGCGCGGCATCGTCAGCGGGCGCTTCGCCGACATCGCGGAGGCGATCGAGGCCGAGGTGGCGCGGCGCAAGGGCAAAAAAATCCCCCTCAATATCGACGGCGCCACGGCCGTCATCTACGGCGAGCTCGGCTTTCCGCCGCCGCTGACGCGCGGCCTTTTCGTGCTGTCGCGCTCGGTCGGCATCCTCGCACATGCGTGGGAACAGTCGCAGGAAAGCGACCGCAACAAGGGGCCGCTGCCGCGCGAATGGCTGTGGGCCTATACCGGCACGCCGGCGCGGCCTCTGCCCGAGGAAGACGATGGCAGTCAGTGAGGCATCGGTTTCAGAGACGGCGGCGGCGGGCGCTGGAACCAATTCCATCCCGACACAGTCGGGGCAGGCCTCCATCTTCTATTGAGCGGGATCTTTTCCGAACGCCGGACTCTGCTTTTTGGGATTATGCTCCAGCTCGGCAATCTTGATGTTTCTCACCAGCGTCGAAAGATCCGGCTCGTCGATGAGCAACGCCGCGTCGGTCGGCGTCAGCCATGCCCGCTGCCGTCTCTTGGCTTCTTGCCAGTCGGCAAGTTCCTCGGTTACTTCCAGCAAATAGACGACGACGTCGACGCGGACGAAGCGGTTTGCCAGCCGCTTCCAGTAGGAATAGGTGCCGGCCGGTTGTTTCAGTGTCTTGCCGAGAACGCCGGCTTCTTCCTGTGCTTCGATGGTGGCCGCCTTGCGGCCGCTCTTGCCCTTCATCGGCCAGCCCTTCGGCACGATGAAGCGCCTCGTCGTTCGCGATGTGACCAGCATCACCTCGACTTCGCCATGCTCGTTCAGCCGAAAGGGAATCGCCGCGACCTGGCGAATCCGGTCGCCCTCCCTTGCCTTGCGTACGACCTTCTTCTTGCTGGCTGCCATTCGATAATCCAGTCGAGGCGGTGCCCAAACGGCAAGGGCAGCGTTGCAAAGTCGGCCGCTTTCAATGGGGCGCAAGCGGAGCGGTTTCCACAATATATAAGTCGGCTAAATAAATGGAAAGGGCCGGTCGTCAGCGGCAGGTGCTGACAAAGCCGCTCCCCGACGGCAGCAACTGGCAAGTTGGCCTCATCTGCGGCACCTCCTGCCGTTGCGGTGTTGGGATTTGGCGATCCTGGGCACGGTACTGCTGTTGCTGCTGCTGGTATTGCTGCCGCCGCAGCCTGTTCTCCAACATCTGCAACTGGTCCTGCTGGATCAACACGTTGCGGTCGGCGGGACTGACGACCTGTGCCGATGCAGCAGGATTTACGCCCGACAGCATCGCCGCGGTCAGCATTGCCGACCCTAAAAACGTCAATAGACGAAGCCGTGGCATTCGTTCATTCCCGCACAAAACCAACCTTCCCTTAATATAGGGCTTTTGTCCGGCGACGCCATGGCCGCCGCTGATTTGAAGCAGATTGGAAGAGGCATTTCGGCTTCGGATGCTCGTCGCGTCAATCGACTTCGCGCAGCCGGTATCCGACGCCGGTCTCGGTCGTGATATAGCGGGGCTGGTCGGGCGTTTTTTCGATCTTTTGCCTGATCTGCCGGACGTAGACTCTGAGATATTGAACGTCGGTGGAATCGCCCCAGACCTGCTTCAGCAGGAACTGGTGGGTGAGAACCTTGCCGGCGTGCTGCACCAAGGTGCGAAGAATGTCGTATTCCTTCGGCGAGAGCTTTATCTCCTTGTCCTCGACCTTGACGATGCGCTTCACCAGATCGACGGAGAGGTCGCCGGTTTGGAACACCGGTCTCTCACCCTGCTGCTGAAACTTGTGGCGAAGCGCTACGCGGATGCGTGCGACAAGCTCGTTCATACCGAACGGCTTGGTGACATAGTCGTCGGCGCCGAGTTCGAGGGCGGACACGATGCCGGCCTCATCAGTGCGGCTGGAAAGAATAACCACGGGAATGTCCAGGCCATCATCCCGCCATTTGCGCAGCAAATCATGGCCGCTCATGCCGGGGAGGCCGAGATCGAGCAGGACAAGGTCCGGCTTTTCCGTCTCGATGAGTTCAATCGCCGCCCTGGCGTTCGGCGCCTCGCTGATCGCATAGCCTTGGCTGCCAAGCCCGACGCGAAGCAGTTTCCGGATCGGCGGTTCATCGTCGACCACCAATATCCTGACGTCCAGGCTCGTCATGCCAGATCGTCCATATTTTGATGGCCCGTCTCGGGTTCGCCGAGATTGGGCAGTTCCGCCGGCACCAGTTGCATCTTGATCGTGAAAACCGCCCCCGAGCGGTCGGACCTGTTTGCCGCCAAGAGCGTCCCGCCCATCGCTTCGATGAAGCCGCGGCAAATCGACAGGCCGAGCCCCGTGCCGGCACGCACCTGGTCACCCTTGCGCACACGGTAGAAAGTGTCGAAAACGCGCTCTAGATCCGCTGGCGGAATGCCTGGTCCCTCATCCATGATCTGCAGGATGACGAAGCCGTTGTCGGCCCAGGCTTGCAGGCGGATCGTCGAACCTGGCGGCGCGTATTTTGCAGCATTGTCGAGGAGGTTGAACAGCACCTGTTCGAACAGAACGGGGTCGACCCGCAACATCGGCAGATCCGATGGAATGTCGATCTCGGTCTTATGCTCGCCGACGATTTTGCGGGCCCGATACAGAGCTGAACCGACAATGTCGCCGAGATAGTGAAACGCATAGTTCGGCTCCATCGTGCCGGATTCGATCTTGGTCATATCGAGCAGATTGGCAATGAAGCGGTTAAGCCTCTCCGCTTCATCGAGCACGGTCGACAGCAGTTCCGCCCGGTCCTGCTCGGGAAGCGCGGCCTCGAAGTCCCTGAGTGTTCCGGCCGCGCCCATGATGGCGGCAAGCGGCGTTTTCAAATCGTGGGAAATGGAGGTGAGCAAGGCCGAGCGCAGACGGTCTGCCTCGGCGGCAAGCTTGGCCCGGTCAACATCGGCGACGAGCTGGATGCGCTCGATGGCGACCGCCGCCTGGTCGGCGAGCGCATCGAGCAGACGCTGCTGCTCGGGTGTCAGCAGCGGACCTTGCTTGTCGTTGTCGAGGCCGACAACGCCCACCGCCGTGCGTCCGGTTCGCAAGGGTAGATAGAGGCGTTTTGCTCCGGGCAGCGTGTCGGCGCCGCGCCCGGCGGCGCGGTTATGCTCCCAGGCCCAGCGGGCTGCTGCGATGTCGGCCTCGGCCAGCGTGTCGTCGGGTGGGTAGCCGGCTTTGACCGCAATTGTGCCGTTCTCCGGCAGAAGCAGCACCACGCGCAGCTTCAGCATCGAGGCGATCTGGAAGGCAGTCGCCCAGAGAACGTCATCAAGCGTCCCAGCGCCGGCGAGCTTCTTTGAGAAGAGATAAATATCTTCTGTGGCGCGTGCCCGCGAGCGCGCGGCGACCGCCTGACGCTGCACGCGCGCTGTTAGATTGCTGCCAATGACCGCAACAACCAGGAAGACAGCCAGCGCAACGATGCTCTCCGGATCCTCGATCGTCAGCGTGTAGCGTGGTTCTAGGAAGAAATAGTTGAAGGCAATGGCGCTGATGAGGCAGGCATACAAAGCCGGCCAGAGACCGCCGGTCACCGCCGACGTCAGGACCCCAATGAGAAAGATGATCGCCAGATTGCGGACGTCGAGAAACTGGTCGAGAAGGACGGCGAAGGCGAGCGAGCCAACAACATAGGCCGTGGCCCTGAGATAGGGCCAGATCTCGAACTGCCACTGCTCGTCCGCCGCCTTGACGGTCCTCGACGTCGCCTCGGCGTTGCGTTCGTTTCCCGAAATGACATGGACGCTGATGTCGCCGGCATTGCGGATGAGATCGTAAGTGAGCGAGCCTTCGATCAATTCCCGCCAACGCGATCGGGTCGGCCTGCCGATCACGATATGGGTGAAGTTGTTCGCCGTCGCATGCCGAACGATGTCTTGCGCGACGTTCTGACCCGGAATGGTCGTCACCTCGGCACCGAGCTGCTCGGCAAGGCGCAGCTGCGTCGCCAGCCGATCTTTGTCCTCCTCGGGCATGGCAGATGAATGAGGGGTATCGACATGAAGCGCCGTCCAAGGGGCGCGGAGCCGGTCGGCCAACCTCCGCGCATAACGTACACGGGCCGCCCCGCCCGGACGCGCATCGACGCAGACGAGAACCCTTTCCCCCGCCGCCCAAGGCCCGGGTATCGCGTGGGCCTGCATGTGGGTCAGCAACTGCTCGTCGACCCGCTGGGCAGTGCGGCGGAGCGCCAATTCCCGGAGCGCCGTCAGATTGCCCGGCGAGAAATAGTTCTCGATGGCACGCTGGGCGGTGCTGGGGATGTAGACCTTGCCTTCCTCAAGCCGTTTGATCAGATCGTCGGGGGTGAGGTCGATGATCTCGATGTCGTCGGCCTGGTCGATTATGGAGTCGGGGACAGTTTCCCGCACCCTGACGCGGGTGATCTGCGCCACGACATCGTTCAGGCTCTCGACGTGCTGGATATTCAGCGTCGTGTAGACATCGATGCCGTGCGTCAGGATTTCCTGGACGTCGAGATAGCGCTTGGGGTGACGGCTGCCGGCGACGTTCGTGTGGGCGAGTTCGTCGACCAGAACTAGCGCCGGGTGCCGGGCGAGGATGGCGTCGAGATTCATCTCCTCAAGGATCCGCCCCTTGTAATCGATCTCAAGGCGAGGAATGACCTCGTAGCCTTCGACCAGCGTCTGGGTTTCCTTGCGGCCGTGCGTCTCGACGATGCCGATCACCACGTCGACCCCGTCGGCCAGCCTGGCGCGGCCCGACATCAGCATCTCGTAGGTCTTGCCGACACCGGGGGCGGCGCCGAGAAATATCCTCAGGCGGCCGCGCTCCTCCCGCTCGGCATGCTCGAGCAGCGCGTCGGGAGAGGGCCTGGTTTCGGCGGTGCGTCTGTCGTCTGGCATACGGGTCAATCATGAACGGCGCCGGCTTCGGTGTCGATCCCGGCGCCGGTCCTTCACTGTTTCATGGCATCGTCCAGCGCAAGGTTGAGGGCCAGCACATTGACTACCGGCTCGCCGATGAATCCCAATTCGCGATCTTCGACATGGCTGTCGACAAGCGATTTGATCCTGGATTCATCGACGCCCCTGGCCTTGGCCACCCTGGCAACCTGAAAATAGGCCGCATCGGGGCTGATATGCGGATCGAGGCCGCTGCCGGACGTGGTGACCAGATTCATCGGTACCGGCTGGCTCGGGTTTTCGGCTCTCAGCTTTTCGGCGTCGCTCTTGATCCTGTCGATGAGCTTCGGGTTGGTCGGGCCGAGATTCGAGCCGCCCGAGGCGGCGGCATTGTAGCCGTCGCCGGCAGCCGACGGGCGGCCATGGAAGTAGCGGTCGCTTTCGAAAGCCTGGCCGATCAGCTCGGAACCGACGAGCTTGCCGTCCTTCTCGATCAGGCTGCCATTGGCCTGGCGCGAAAACAGCGCCTGGGCAATGCCGGTCATGCCGATCGGATAGACCAAACCCGTCAGAATGGTGAAGAAGACGATCATGACGATCGCGGGCCTGATTTGATTGAGCATCGACGTGGTTCCTTAGGCGAGACCGAGAGCGGTGATGGCCATGTCGATCATCTTGATGCCGACGAAGGGCACTACGACGCCGCCAAGGCCATAGACAATGAGATTGCGGCTGAGCAGCGCACCGGCGCCGACCGCGCGGTATTTGACGCCCCTCAGCGACAGCGGGATCAGCGCAATGATGATCAGCGCGTTGAAGATGATGGCCGAGAGGATAGCGCTCTGCGGCGTCGCCAGATGCATGACATTGAGCGCTTGCAGCGGCCCGGCGGTCTGGCCCGGGGCGATGTAGAAGACGGCGAATATTGCCGGGATGATGGCAAAATACTTGGCCACGTCGTTGGCGATGGAGAAGGTGGTCAGCGAGCCACGCGTCATCAGCAGCGCCTTGCCGATTTCGACGATCTCGATCAGCTTGGTCGGATCGCTGTCGAGATCGACCATGTTGCCGGCCTCGCGCGCCGCGACCGTGCCGGTGTTCATGGCAACGCCGACATCGGCCTGCGCAAGGGCCGGCGCATCGTTGGTGCCATCGCCGCACATCGCGACCAGTTTGCCTTTGGCCTGCTCGTCGCGGATCAGCTTCAACTTGTCCTCGGGCGTCGCCTGGGCAAGGAAGTCGTCGACGCCGGCTTCCGCCGCGATCGCCGCCGCGGTCATCGGATTATCGCCGGTGATCATCACCGTGCGGATGCCCATGCGGCGCAATTCGGCAAAGCGTTCTGCGATGCCGCCCTTGACGATGTCCTTCAGATGGACGACGCCGAGCAGGCGCCCGTCGCGCTCGACCGCGAGTGGAGTGCCACCCGATTTGGCGATCTCGTCGGCGATCGCCTGAAGGTCGCGGACGGTGTCGCTGCCGGGGCGCGTACTGCCTGTGGCAACGGTCGAGAGGTTGACGTGGGCAAGTACCGCATCGACTGCGCCCTTGCGGACCGAGGAGCCTTCCAGATCGACACCGCTCATGCGGGTTTGCGCGGTGAAGGGCACGAAAGTCGCGTGCAGGCTTGCCATGTCGCGGGCGCGGATGGCGTATTTTTCCTTCGCTAGGACGACGATCGAGCGGCCTTCCGGCGTTTCGTCGGCAAGCGAGGCAAGCTGAGCCGCGTCGGCCAGTTCCTGTTCGGTGACGCCCTTGACCGGACGAAATGCCGTCGCCTGACGGTTGCCCAGCGTGATGGTTCCGGTCTTGTCGAGCAGCAGCGTGTCGACATCGCCGGCCGCCTCGACGGCGCGGCCCGACATGGCGAGCACGTTGAAGCGCACCAGGCGGTCCATGCCGGCAATGCCGATAGCCGACAGCAGGGCGCCAATTGTGGTCGGGATCAGGGTAACGAACAGGGCGACCAGCACGGTCACCGAGATATAGCCGCCCGAATACGAGGCGAAGCTCGGGATCGTCGCCGTCGCCAGCACGAAGATCAGCGTCATGCCGACGAGCAGGATGTTGAGCGCGATCTCGTTGGGTGTCTTCTGGCGCTCGGCGCCCTCGACCAGCGAGATCATGCGGTCGAGGAACGTATGACCGGCAGCCGCAGTGATGCGCACGCGGATCCAGTCGGACAAGACCTGCGTGCCGCCGGTCACCGCCGAACGATCGCCTCCGGATTCGCGGATGACCGGTGCGGATTCGCCGGTGATGGCCGCCTCGTTGACCGACGCCACGCCTTCGACCACCTCGCCGTCCGAGGGGATGATGTCGCCGGCTTCGACAAGGACGATGTCGCCGACCTTCAGGCTGGTGCCGGGCACCAGTTTGAACTTGCTGCGGTCGCCACCGTTCAACAGCTTGGCCTGCGTCTCGGTTCGCGCCCGACGCAGCGAGTCAGCTTGCGCCTTGCCGCGGCCTTCGGCCACCGCTTCGGCGAAATTGGCGAAGAGCACGGTGAACCACAACCAGATGATGATCTGCAGCGTGAAGCCAAGATCGCCGCCGCTGGTAACGAGATCCTTGACGAACAGCACGGTGGTGAGCGCCGAGACGACGGCGACGACAAACATCACCGGGTTTCGCATCAAGGTGCGCGGGTTCAGTTTTCTGAAGGAACCGCCGATAGCGGGCCACAGAATGCGGGTATCCATGATGCTCACGGATTTCGACGGGCTCATTTGGTAGCTCCAGTGTCGATGTTGTTGACCGGTCGATCGTGTGCCGAACGAAGGTGCGGCGGCCCGTAAGCCAGCAGCCAGATCATGATCAAGGCTGCCGCAATAGCGAGGAATGTGGACAGCGTCGGGAAAGGAGGGGGCGTTTTCTCCCCCTCCGGCTCGGGGCGATGCCGGACCTTTCGAGGTATGATGTTGAACCAGGGCATCGCCGTTTCAGAATGTCTGACCGTTAATCATCGCCAGGTGCTCGACGATCGGTCCGACCGCCAGGGCCGGGAAGAAGGTCAGGCCGCCGACGATCAGGATGACACCGGCCAGCAGCCCGACGAACAGCGGACCGTCGGTCGGGAAGGTGCCGGCGGAGGCAGGGACGGTCTTCTTCGCAACCAGCGAGCCAGCAATCGCCAACGCCGGAATAATGACCAGGAACCGGCCCATCAGCATGCCGATGCCGAGCGTTACGTTGTACCAGGGCGTGTTGCCGCTGAGGCCGCCAAAGGCGGAGCCATTGTTCGCCGCGGCCGAGGTGTAGGCATAGAGAATCTCGGAGAAGCCGTGCGGGCCGGCATTGGCGATGGAAGCAACGCCGGTCGGCAGCACCACCGCGACAGCGGTGAAGATCAGCATTGCAAGCGGCAGGCAGAGCACGGCCAGCATAGCCATCTTGACCTCCTTGGCCTCGATCTTCTTGCCGAGATATTCGGGCGTGCGTCCGACCATCAGCCCGGCGACGAAAACGGCAATGACGATGAACATCAGGATACCGTAGAAGCCGGCACCGACGCCGCCGACAATGACCTCGCCGAGCTGCATGTTGATGATGGGGATCATGCCGCCGAGTGCGGTGAAGCTGTCATGCATGGCGTTGACCGCGCCGCAGGATGCGGCCGTGGTGATGACGGCAAACAGTGCCGACAGGGCGATGCCGAAGCGGCTCTCCTTGCCCTCCATGTTGCCGCCGTCGACGCCCAGCGCATGGACGAGCGGATTGCCGGCGGCTTCCGCCCAGTAGCAGACGGCAACGCCGGCGATGAACAGCACGCCCATAGCCGACAGAATTGCCCAGCCCTGGCGCTGGTTGCCTACCATGCGGCCGAAGACATTGGTCAACGCCGCGCCGAGGGCGAAGATCGTCACCATCTGGATCAGGTTGGAGATTGCATCGGGATTTTCGAAGGGATGCGCTGCATTGGCGTTGAAGAAACCGCCGCCATTGGTGCCGAGCATCTTGATGGCAACCTGGGAAGCGACCGGCCCGACCGCGATAGTCTGTTGCGCGCCTTCGAGCGTCGTCGCGTTGACGTAGGCAGCGAGCGTCTGCGGCATGCCGAGATAGACATAGACCAGAGTTAACACGATGCAAAAGGGCAAAAGCAGGTAGAGCGTGCAGCGGGTCATATCGATCCAGAAATTGCCGATCGATTTGCCTGAGGCTCTGGCAAAGCCGCGGATCAGTGCGACCGCAATGGCGATCCCGGTCGCCGCCGACAGAAAATTCTGCACGGTCAAGCCGGCCATCTGCACGAGATAGGACATCGTGCTTTCGCCGCCGTAGTTCTGCCAGTTGGTGTTGGTCATGAAGCTGGCGGCGGTGTTGAAGGCCAGCCCAGGTTCGACGGCGGTCATGCCGGCCGGATTGTAGGGCAGGCCGCCTTGCAGCCGTTGCAGCGAATAGAGCACCAGGAAGCCGGCCAGGTTAAAGAACAGCAGGGCCGCCGCATAGGAGGTCCAATGCTGCTCCTCGCGCTCGCTGGTCCCTGATATGCGGTAGAGCCCGCGCTCGAGCGGGGCCAGAATTGACGACAGGAATGTGCGCTCGCCGCTGAAAACGCGATGCATGTAGCCGCCGAGCGGCTTGGCCAGCAGAACGACGATCCCGCAATAGACGAGGATCTGCAGCCATCCGTTGATTGTCATGGGGTTGGCTCCTTGCCAGCGGAGATCAGAAGCGTTCCGGGCGAACGAGGGCGTATGTCAGGTAGGCGAGAAGAAACAAGGTCACGGCGCCGCCGAGGATATAGTCGAAAAGCATGTTACGATCCCCTAAACTTACAGCTTGTCGCAAGCTTTGATGTAGCCGAAGCATAGAGCAAAAAACGCGATTCCAGTCGCGACAACAACTATGTCCACCGCGCGTTTTCCTTATGTTGTATTTGTTTGTTTACTTTAACAAACTATCAAAACCCGTCGCCGCATCATATCGGCGGCTGGATACACCGCTCCTGTGAATATGGATCAAAGTGCCATAAAGGTTCGAGACGGGACGCGGAGCAAAGAAATCAAAATCCCATAAGGATTTCGCCGCCTCGGCGCTGGCCACAGCTTCAGGGGGGAGGTGCGCACCGGCGCGCGAAGCTGCCGGGGCTCAGTCCGCGCGGGTGTAGATCACCGCGTAATCGTCCGCATAGGCCCGCTTCCAGCCCAGTTGGTCGAAGAACGGAATGCGGCTGTCGTCGGCGGTCAACAATGCCCAGCCTATCGTATATTTGTCGAGTTGGGCTTTCAGGATCGGCTTGCCCCGGCTGTGCCCAGTCTGCTCATCCGTTTCCGTAAAGCCATTCAGGAAGAGCTGATCCGCGCGGCCGTCAATAAACGTCCTGATGCCATGAAAAATCAGCGTACCGCCGAAATCGTAGGAGTTCAGCAGATTGCCCGACAGATTATGGGTTTGGGCGAAGGCCAGTGCGTCCCTCGCCGAGGTCTTCTGGCTCGGCGCGACCGGATAGGTCGTGAAGGCGGCAGCCGCCAAAACCAGCAAAACGGCAAGTCCAGCGCAAATCCTGGAAAATTTCCGTGCGAAAAATTGTTCAAGTCCGTCGCGCTTTTCCGCCGCCCATTTCTCGGCTGAAAGCACTGGATATTGTTGCGCGACCTCGACGGTAAGGACCACCGGCACGAGAAGAAAGAACAGGTACATGAACCGTATGTGGGTGAGATAGACGTGCAACGTGAAGACAAGGAACAGCGCCTTGGCCCAGCCAATGCGCAATCTCGACACGACCAGCCCGAAAAACGCCACCAGCAGGATCACCTCCTGGAGGGTATGCCGCGAGGCGTCGAATGGCTGCCACTCCGCAATGTAAGGCACCGCCTCATTGCCATAGGCCACGGTGAATGTGGCGAGTATTGCCTTGACGCCATAGGGGTTGAGCAGGCTGACCAGCGGGCAAAGCAGCCCGAAAGCAATCCACTTGGCCAGCAGCCGGGGGTTCGATAAGCGCGTGCGCATAAGCAGATCGAGGCCGGCGAAGGCGGCGATGACGAAACCGAAGGTGAAGGTGGCGTGGAGATTGGCCCACACGCAAAGCAGCGCCAGCAGCCATAAAGGCGGCGCTTTCCCGTCGCGTGCGGCCTGGAAAAGACCGGCGGTCCAGACGACGATAATGGGCAAGGTAAAGATGTGGGGTCGGGCGACATAGATTGGCCCGATCACGAGCGCGAGCACCAGCGTCAGTCCTATCGCCAGCGTCGGCTTCAACCACGCGCTGAGATACCACGACGTCAAGAAGGCCGTCAGCGCGATTACTGCAGTCGCCAGCAGCACCACGCCGTTCCAGCCGCCGGCTTCAAAGGCAATTGCAAGGAGAACCTGGCTAAGCCATTCCTTGGCGATCCATGGCTGGCCGGCAAAAGTGTAGGAATAAATGTCGACGGTCGGGAATGTGCGGCTTGCCAGCATATCCATGCCGACCTTGATGTGCCACCAGCTATCGGGATCCTGCAGGAGGGAGGTGGCAAAGGCGAGGAGCGCCGCCGCTATCACGACCGCGGCCAGCAGGCAAAACATCAGCCTCACATGCCGTATGTCGTCTATCGACGGCCTCGCCTCACCAGATATCCCGCGCATATGGCATCCCTGAGCCGCGATAGCGGAAGGGATAGGCCGAATTTGTTAGAAAACCGATAAGCTGCAGGATTGCGGCCCCTATGCCGCGCGTCCAATCGGCTCGGCGGCTTAGCCCTCGGCCTTGAAGTTCTTGGCTTCCTTCTCGACCTTCGGGTTGTCCTTGCCGTGCTTGCGCATCAGATCCTTCGCCTGCTTCGGCGAAACGTCGGTGGTTTCGGCCAGGTGCAGAGCCTCCTTTTCGTCCGGATCGCGCGTCTTGCGGTCGGCCATTGCGGTTTTCTTGTCAGCCATTACGACGCTCTTATGCTTTCGGCGATTTCGTTCAGCACCTTGCGGTCGGTGCCGTGGCGCTTGATCAGCGTGCGTGCCTGATCCGGGGTGATGCCCGCTTCCTCGGCGAAGTGACGTACCTCGTAGTCCTCGCCGCCCGCCATTCGTGAGCGGTCGCGACTGTCGGTCTTGGTTTTGTCGTCGGCCATGGCAGCTCTCCTCATCTCGACGAGAGCATAACGGGCAAGATTTCAGCGAGTTCCTTCGAGCGTGTCGCCCAATTACCGCCTTCGGGCATGACCCGGCATGAGCAGCGGTTTTGCTCAAAGCAAGGGCTTGGCGTCAGGCCGACCTTCACGCACAAACAGGCTGGCCTCTTTGGCGGCGCTGCCAACCGCCCGCCACTGCTCCTGGAGCCTGATGTTCGTTCCAGATTGTTTTAATGGGAGCGATGGTCGAACACGACGCCCATGGTCCTACCAACGGCCGTCATGACGATAAGCTCGACCAGATCGTCGTCACTGTTGCCGCAGGCCGGAGCCGTCCGGCGAACGATGTCCAGCATCGCCCTCGTCGATATGGTGTCGCCGGCACCGAACCGTGAAAGCGCAGATGAAACAAGCTCTTGGGCCGTCAGGTCGGCGACCATCACCCGCTGCACCACGTTCATTGGCTTCCTCCCACCATGAACCCTCGCCCGGGAGAATGATACGCCGAACGTCGCGTTTCGCCAGCAAAATGGTGGTCCTACCAGCGCGTGGGCAGCGACCGAAATCGTCGGTTTTGCGGGAGGCAATCCGGGCGCGAGGCGGCAGCGCTTTTGTGCCATGCGACTTCGCCATAGACCCAATCCCGGCGGCCGGGATCGGTCTCAATTTTATTTACTGGCAGTCTAATGCTTGGCAGTGTGGTCTGCTCGGTTGCGGCCGAAGCCAGCGCAGCAAGAACCACGGTGCGGGCAGGACTAGAACGGTTCGTCGTTTCACGGAAACGCCGAACCGGTCTGCATTTTTTGTTTGACGCAATTTCGGACGGAAAACCGTTCACACGTTTTCCTGGAATTGCTTGTCTTGTAACTCTAGGCGGCAAGGTCGCTCGGAAGCTTGCCGCCATTCTCGGCCAGCTTTTTCATCAGTGCGTCGTGCAGCCGCAGATTCATCGTTACAGTGTCGTTCATATCGCCGGTGTAGTTCAGCTCGTGGGCAAGCTCCTTGCGGGCGCCGAGGCTGCTGTCGATATTCAGAGCCTTCATCAGGTCGACGATCGAATTCTTCCAGTTGAGTTTCTGCCCCTTCGCGGCCACCGCCTTGTCGAGAATGGCAGCGATGTCCGGGGCAGAGGACGGCGCGGCCGGCGCGGCCGGAGCCGGGGTTGCAGGCGGGGCGGATCGGGTAGGCGCCGTTGGCTGGGTGGCCGTGCTCGAAGCAGGCGCGGGAGACGGTTGCGCCGGCGGCGCTTCGGCCGCAACCGCGTTTCCGAAAATCGCACCTTTGATACTGTCGAAAATGCCCATTGCTATCTCCTGTGTTGGCTCGACGGTGTGTTGCCTTGACGGTCGGTGAGGCGACCGTTGCCGAATGCCGCATTGAGCGCCCTGGTTGTACCGGACCACGAACATCGCTGAAGGGCAACTCCGAACTGGCCGAAAGGTAAAGGCTTGGTTGCGCTGAAAAATCGGCCGATACGGCAACAGTTCGGGCCGTATACAGCTCGAGAGACCGTCAAGTGCAATGGATGACGGCCGAATTGAGGGCTCTCGGCACGCATCAGGCTAAATTAGAAGTTGCAAATAGATATGCGGATGCCGAGCGGTTCCATACCAGTAAAATCAGTGTCGGTGGCTAATGGAGGCATTGGAGCGGTACGAGGAGGGAGACGCTCTTGATGATGAAAGTAGAAAGATCGTCTAGGTTTCGTATTCGCATCGTTGAGAGGAGCGAACCATGATCCTAGTTGTCGGAGCTGAGATGAGCGCGCGCGCGGCCGGCAAGCGGTTTGGCGTCGTTACGCGCTCGCGTCATGGGCGGACCGGCTGATGGC
The DNA here is from genome assembly GCF_040322215.1 of Mesorhizobium sp. M0184. NCBI lineage: Bacteria > Pseudomonadati > Pseudomonadota > Alphaproteobacteria > Hyphomicrobiales > Phyllobacteriaceae > Mesorhizobium > Mesorhizobium sp. M0184. The sequence continues at coordinate 19,003 of NZ_JAMYSZ010000001.1, read as the reverse complement.
GCCCGTCAAGGTCGACCCCGCCAAGGTCCGCGAGTTCAGGGATGCCGAAAGCTTCCATGCCTGGCTTGGCGAGCATCACGACAGCGAGGACGAAGTCTGGATCAAGATCCATAAGCTCGATTCGGGACTGCCGTCGATCACTCCGAAGCAAGCCATCGACGTGGCGTTGTGCTGGGGCTGGATCGATGCGGTGCGCAAGGCCTTGGACGGCAAAAGCTACCTGCAGCGCTACACCCCGCGCGGCAAGAAGAGCACCTGGAGCCAGATCAATGTCGACAATGTCGCCCGGCTGATCGAGGAGGGCCGGATGACCGAGCACGGGCTGAGGCAGGTCGATGCGGCCAAGGCCGACGGCCGCTGGGCGCGCGCCTACAAGAGCGGCAAGGAGATGAAGATCCCCGACGACCTCCAGGCGGCAATAGACGCCGAGCCCACGGCGAAAGAGATGCTGGCAAAGCTCAGCGGCCAAAACCGCTTCGCACTCGCCTTCCGCATCCACAACATGAAAACCGAAGCCGGACGCAAGAAGAAGATCGCGGCGTTCGTGGAGATGCTGAAGCGCGGCGAGACGATCTATCCGCAGGGCAGAAAGTAACATCTGACGAGGCGTGCCGGCGCTGCGTCTTGTGCTTGTCCCGGTCGGCGAGCCTCGAATGCGGCCGGATCACTGCTCAGGCCCACCTTCGATCCAGGCGATGTCGCCGACGATTTGTTTTCGACGAGCGTCGCCCGGCACTTCGACACCAGCTCTCATTCGTTTAGTTGATGCAGGAAAAAGTCTCGTCCTCACAGTCGGCATAGTATATTAGCAGGCGCTGTTATGAGGTTTTTGCCCGTTCAGGAGCCGACTGGCACGTGGGCCGTGTTTGATGCGACCGTGGACGTGCCTGCGGATTTCGCTGGCAGTTGCCTTATCGGCTTGCCGCGGGAGCGGGCGGAGTGGCTCGCAGCAAGAGCCAATCGAGATGCTGCTGCAAAAGGCACTTCGATTTGCCGGTTGTCAGCTGCCGGACCGGCACAAGCCACGGTTCTTAGACTTAGACCGATAGGAGAGATTTCGATGATGCAAGAAAGGGTAATGGCGGCTGCGTTGGCAGCCAGGAATCAGGAAGCGGATATTCTTGGTGTCTTCGACATCACCAACAAAACCGATGCGCCAATTGGCCCCCGCCGATTGGGCGAGGCTATCCACTTTGTCGCCAATGCACCTATCGTTGGCTATGATGTTCACGCCGCCGTCATCAGATATGGCCCAGTCGGAACCCCCAGCCTCAGAGCAACAGATTGCGCACAGCTGTGGGAGAAGTTCGGCGAGGCCTTGCTGCAACACTGACGGGCAGACCTTTGGCGCGTATGGCACCACCATCGTGCAGGGCACTTCCCTTGTGAGAACGACATGGAAGCCTGGCGGGTGATATTGCAATCAAATTAGCGTGAGCGCATATTTTTTGCCGGCCGAACTCGCAACCGGCCAGGCCCGGCGGCCGGCCGCCAACGGGCTGTCAGGCCGGCGACAAATGCAGGTCTGACGGTCCCCATGGCAAGGTCGCCGGAACCACAGCATGATGCGGCGGCAAAACGGGTTTGGGAGAATGACATGCCTAAGGTTTCGGAGCTCTTTTTCAAGACAGCCATCGTCTTTCTTATTCTGGGAATTGCAGCTGGCCTGCAGATGGCAATTTCAGGCGATCACGGCGCGTTTCCGGCTCACGCGCACATCAACCTGCTGGGATGGGTCACCAGTGCAATATTCGGCGGCTACTATGCCCTGAACCCGGCGAAGGCCGCCCGCAGGAGCGCGATGATCCACTACGGCGTCTACAATCTCGGCCTGGTCGTAATGCTGCCGGCACTTTACCTGATGCTGCAGGGAAATCCGGCGCTCGAGCCGATTGTCGCCACTGGCTCAATGATTGTCGCTGCCGCCGTGCTGATCTTTGCCTTCGTGGTTTTCTCCGCCGAAACAGAGCGCTCAGTCTCGGAAATACAAGCGGTCCCGCGCTAGACGGGGCGGCGACAGTGCCGTGTCGACTAAGCCCGTGCTTCTGGTGAAGCGCGGGCCGATCGGTTGTGGGCTGATCTGAGGTAAGGGTGCGGTGAAGATGAAAGCCGCTCAGTAGCCTTCGCGCCCCCTCTGCCTGCCTCAAGATACTGCATCGCAGCGGCAGTCGCCGTCCAGTGTCCCTTCAGACTCGGCGAGCCGGTGAGATTTAACTGGCGGAGAGAGCGGGATTCGAACCCGCGTTACGGTTTCCCGTAAACACACTTTCCAGGCGTGCGCCTTCAACCACTCGGCCACCTCTCCGTCTTTTTAGCATTTTCGACGCGGCCGGTTTCGCCGCGCGGGTTGGGGAGATGCATCTCCTTTGGGATTCCGGCCGGAATTCCGGCCGTGGGCGCCGTCAACCAGCGGATACCCTTTCCCCGCACCCGAGCCGTCAAAGCAACAGGCGCGGGGCTCATCTAGTCGATCCGGTGCCGAATGCCAAGACATAACGGCAGTCTATTCGCTTTGCCGGATACGGATGCTCAGCCCATGCCGCTGGGGCACCCGTTGGGAGCCTATCGAAACGAGCGGCGGAGGTGTGCTTGCCGTCCCCGGCGCGCCGACGGTTTCGGCGAACCCGGCTGCCGCAGGTTCAACTTCACGTGTCGCGATTGTGGAATAAGCGGGTAGATCCTATCTAACAGTCCGACACGACATTCTGATAAACTCCTGGGGAGGAAGGGTCCGGATGTTCCGCTTCGTCTTTCGTCTCGCTGCAATGGTCGCGCTTTCGGTTTCGGTCATCATGGCCGTGCTCGATGCGACCCGCTCGGTGGCGGCTTCGGCGCTGGTGATGACCCCGCTCAACACCAGCTGGCTCGCTGTCTCGCCGGATACGCGCGGTGCCTTCGAAAGCTTCGTCCGCGATAAGATCAACCCGCTGCTGTGGGACGGTGCCATCGCCTGGGTGCTCAGCCAGCCCGGCTTTGCCGTGTTCGCGGTGCTGGCGTTCATTCTTTATGCCATCGGTTACAGGCGGCAGCGCCCCAGCGGGCGGTTCGCCGCAACCTGACATTTCCAGCCTGACCCGGTGTTCCCGTACCAGGAAGGCTCAACCAAGAAGAAAAGGAAGCCACACATGTTTCTCAGCGACATGCTGAACAAGAAGCTCAACCTGCCGAAACCCTCCGAGGCGTTGCCCGGCCGCGACCGGCCGATCCCGACCGCATCGAAGCACTTTGTCTCGAACAGGCCGCTCAAGGGTCCTTATCCCGAAGGGATGGAAACGGCGATGTTCGGCCTGGGCTGCTTCTGGGGCGCCGAGCGGCCGGCTATGCCGGCGGCGTCACGCCCAACCCGACCTATCAGGAAACCTGCACGGGGCTCACCGGCCATGCCGAAGTCGTGCTCGTCGTCTACGACCCCAAGATCGTGTCTTATGCCGAGCTCTTGAAGCTGTTCTGGGAAAGCCACGACCCGACGCAAGGCATGCGCCAGGGCAATGATGTCGGCACCACTTACCGCTCGGCGATCTATACGTTCAACGACGCTCAACACCAGGCTGCGATCGCCTCGCGCGACGCCTACGAGGCTTCGCTGCGCGGCGCCGGACGCGGCAAGATCACCACGGAGATCGCGCCGGCGCCGGAATTCTACTTCGCCGAGGAAGACCACCAGCAATATCTGGCGAAGAACCCCTACGGCTATTGCGGCCTGCAGGGAACCGGCGTCTCCTGCGCCATTCCGGCCGCCGTCTCCGCCTGATTTTATGCCCCTGACGCAAGGAATATGCTGTGGCGCCGCGATGCGGCGCCATGCTTTTCCAAAAGGTCAAAATTCCACGTGAATTTTGTTTCGGGCCGTGCCAGATTGACCCGAAGCGGGAGGAAGACACTCCTGCCCGACACCGCACGCCTGCCGGAGAACCGGGCCGGCATGCGATGCATAATGGACAAATAACCGACAGGGGTGTGGATCACATGAAACGTATCGTTCTCGGCCTCATGGCCGCAGCTGCAATGGTTCTTCCGGCCTTCGCCGCGGACATTCAACCCGCGATCCTCTATGATCTCGGCGGCAAGTTCGACAAGTCGTTCAACGAGGCGTCCTTCCACGGCGCTGAAAAGTTCAAGACCGAGACCGGCATCCCCTATGTGGAATTCGAGGTCAGCAACGCCACCCAGCGCGAGCAGGCGCTGCGCCGTTTCGCCGAGGACGGCCGCAACCCGATCGTCATGGCGGGCTTCTCGTGGGCTGACGCGCTTGACAAGATCGCCACCGAGTTCCCCGATACCAAATTCGCCATCATCGACATGGTCGTCGACAAGCCCAATGTCCGCTCGCTGGTCTATAAGGAGCAGGAAGGCTCCTACCTCGTCGGCGTGATGGCGGCGATGGCTTCCAAGACCAAGAAGGTCGGCTTCGTCGGCGGCATGGACATTCCGCTGATCCGCAGGTTTGGCTGCGGCTATGTCGGCGGCGCCAAGGCGGCCGGCGCCACCGACGTCATCCAGAACATGACCGGCGATACGCCAGCGGCCTGGAACGATCCGGCCAAGGGCGGCGAGATCGCCAAGACGCAGATCGACCAGGGCGCCGACGTGGTCTACGCGGCGGCAGGCGGCACCGGTGTCGGCGTGCTGCAGGCAGCGGCCGACGCCGGCAAGCTCGGCATCGGCGTCGATTCCAACCAGAACGGCCTGCAGCCCGGCAAGGTGCTGACCTCCATGGTCAAGCGCGTCGACGTTGCCGTCTACAACACCTTCATGGATGCCAAGGACGGCAAGTTCACGGCCGGCGTTAACGATCTCGGCCTCAAGGAAGGGGGCGTCGACTACGCCATGGACGACAACAACAAGGCGCTTGTCGACGATGCGATGAAGGCGGCGGTCGAAAAAGCCAAGGCCGACATCATCGCCGGCACCATCAAGGTGCACGACTACATGTCGGACAATGCCTGCCCGTATTGATCGATTGCCGTTATTGATCGACTGGCACTGCTGAACTGACGAGCCGCCGGGTGAAAGCCCGGCGGTTTTGTCTTGTCGGCCCGCTCACCAGTGCGGCGGCTTGGTCACCGGCACGTCGGGTGCGGCCTGTTCCTCCAGCGCCAGGAAGCGCTCGGCCAGCGCGTCGAGCTTGCGCTGCATGCGCTCGATCACCTTCCACTGCTCGGCGATCTGGCCGGACAGTTCCTCGATGGTCTTCTCCTGCTCGGCGGCGCGGATTTCCAGCGTCGTCAGCCGGTCCTCGGGCATGGTCATTTGAAATCCTCGATCAGGCGATTGTGCAGGCTGCGGCCACGTTGGAAATTGACAAGCATGGCGGGATTTGTCGAGAGTGAACCCTGCTCCGGCCAATTGGTACGGACCCAATTGGCACAGACTGGGCGTCATGCTAGGCGTTTGACCAAGCGGTAAAAAAATAACAGTGGGAACAGGCTGCATGGCGCAAGCCGCAATCGAGCTGATCGGCATCGACAAGAGCTTTGGCGCCGTGCGCGCCAACCGCGACATCAATCTGGAGATTATGCGCGGCACTATCCATGGCATCGTCGGCGAAAACGGCGCCGGCAAGTCGACGCTGATGTCGATCCTCTATGGTTTCTACCAGGCCGATTCCGGCGAGATCCGTGTCGGCGGCCAGCCGGCATCGATCAAGACACCGAACGATGCGATCGCGCTCGGCATCGGCATGGTGCATCAGCACTTCATGCTGGTCGACAATTTCTCGGTGCTGGAAAACGTCATTCTCGGCGCCGAAAGCGATGCGCTGCTGAAGAAGAGCATCGCCAAGGCGCGTTCCGAGCTGGAGCGGCTCGAGCGCGAATACGGGCTCGAAGTCGATCCCGACGCCATCATCGAGGAGTTGCCGGTCGGCCTGCAGCAACGCGTCGAAATCCTCAAGGCGCTCTATCGCGGCGCCGAGATCCTGATCCTCGACGAGCCGACAGGCGTGCTGACGCCGGCCGAGGCCGACCACCTGTTCCGCATCCTCAAGCAGTTGAAGGAGCAGGGCAAGACGATCGTGCTGATCACCCACAAGCTGCGCGAGATCATGGCGATCACCGACACCGTCTCGGTGATGCGCCAGGGCACGATGGTGGCGACCAGGGAGACCAAGAAGACTACGGTCGAGGAACTGGCCGAGCTGATGGTCGGCCGGCGCGTGCTGCTGCGCGTCGAGAAGGGCGAGGCGAAGGCCGGCGGCGTCAAGCTCGCGGTCAAGAACCTGACGGTCAAGGATTCCCGCGGCGTCACCATGGTCGACGACGTCTCCTTCGACGTCCATGCCGGCGAGATCGTCGGCATTGCCGGCGTCGCCGGCAACGGGCAGTCCGAATTGCTCGAGGCGATTTCCGGCATCAGGCATGCCGTTTCGGGCTCGGTCATGCTCGACGGCAAGCCGATCGACCTCACCGGCGCCGCCGACCCTGGCGAGCTGCGCGAGCGCGGCCTTGCCCATGTGCCGGAGGACCGCCATCATGTCGGCCTGGTGCTGGCCTTCGAGGAGAACGAGAATTCGATCCTCGGCTACCAGGACGACGAGCGCTATCTAAAGGGGCCGTTCCTCGACATCGACGCCATCCGTAACGATGCCAGGGACAAGATCGTCAAATACGACATCCGACCGGCGGACTGCCGCCTCAAGACCGCCAATTTCTCCGGCGGCAACCAGCAGAAGATCGTGCTGGCGCGGGAAATGGAACAGGATCCCGGCGTGTTGATCGTCGGCCAGCCGACCCGCGGCGTCGATGTCGGCGCCATCGAATTCATCCACAAGCGCCTCATCGCCATGCGCGACCAGGGCAAGGCGGTGCTGGTGGTTTCGGTCGAGCTCGACGAGATCCGCTCGCTGTCCGACCGCATCCTGGTGATGTTTGCCGGCCGCATCGTCGGCGAACGCGGCCCCGACGCGACCGAGGGCGAGCTCGGCCTGCTGATGGCCGGCGTCGAGCAGCGCGAGGCGGCGGAATGAGCACTCCCTATGCCAAGCTGCCGGCCTGGGCCGACTACGTCCTGATCCCGCTGATCAACCTGTTCGTCGCCTTCGTCGTTGCCGGCTTCGTCGTCATATTGGTTGGCGAGAACCCACTGCGCGCAGCCGTCGTCCTGGTCGAGGGTGCCTTCGGCCGCGGCCAAGGCATCGCGTTCACGCTTTTCTATGCCACCACCTTCATCTTCAGCGGGCTTTCGGTAGCGGTTGCGGCGCATTGCGGCCTGTTCAACATCGGTGGCGAGGGCCAGGGCTATATCGCCGGTCTCGGCATTGGCATTGTTTGCCTGGCCTTCGACAGCGTGCTGCCTTGGTGGCTGACCTTCCCGATCGCCATTATCGCCGCCGCGGCGATGGGCGCGCTATGGGCGCTGATCCCGGCCTATCTGCAGGCCAAGCGCGGCTCGCACATCGTCATCACCACCATCATGTTCAATTTCATCGCCGCCAGCGTCATGGTCTATGCGCTGGTGGGGATGCTGAAGCCGCCCGGCTCGATGGCGCCGCAGACGCGCACCTTCCTCGAAGGCGCGCAATTGCCGAAGCTCAACTGGGTCATCGAATTGTTCGGCGCCAAAATCCGTTCGGCGCCATTCAACGTCAGTTCCCTGCTGGCGCTAGCCATGGCCTTTCTGGTGTGGGTGCTGATCTGGCGCACGAAGCTCGGCTACGAGATGCGCACCTATGGCCACAGCCCGAAAGCGGCGCGTTATGCCGGGATTTCGGAGATCCGCATCATCATCATCGCGATGATGATCTCGGGCGCGCTGGCCGGCATGATGGCGCTCAACCCGACGATGGGCGACCAGCACAATGTCGCGCTCGAATTCGTTTCGGGCGCCGGTTTCGTCGGCATCGCGGTGGCACTGATGGGACGCCTGCACCCGGTCGGCATCGTGCTGGCGGCGGTCCTGTTCGGCATGCTTTACCAGGGCGGCGCCGAGCTCGCCTTCGAGATGCCGGCGATCAGCCGCGACATGATCGTCATCATCCAGGGCCTCGTGATCCTGTTCGCCGGCGCGCTCGAGCATATGTTCCGGCCCTATGTCCAGGCGCTGTTCGCCTCGCTCAGCCCGAGATCAGTCGGCATGGAAGCGGTCAAGGGGAAGGGCGCCTGAGATGGATTTCTTCAACGCTATCGTGCAGGTCCTGGACTCGACCATCCGCCTTTCGGTCCCCTTGCTGCTCGCCTGCCTCGCCGGCCTCTATTCGGAGCGGGCCGGCGTCTTCGACATCGGGCTCGAGGGCAAGATGCTTGTCGGAGCCTTCGCCGGTGCGGCCGCCGCCTCGGTCTTCCACTCGGCCTATCTCGGCCTCGGCATGGCCATCCTCATCTCGGTCGCCTTCGCGCTGATCCACGGCTTTGCCTCGATCACCCATCGCGGCAACCAGATCGTCTCCGGCGTCGCGATCAATTTCATTGCCGCCGGATCGACGATCATGCTCGGCCAGGCCTGGTTCCAGCAAGGCGGGCGCACGCCGGCGCTGGCTGCCGGCGAGCGCTTCGAGGCAATCATCTGGCCTGGCGCGGATGCGCTCAGGAGCGTGCCGATCCTCGGGCCGATCTATTCGGAACTCATCTCCGGCCACTCCGTGCTGGTCTATCTCGCCTTCCTGGCCGTGCCGTTCACCTGGTGGGTGCTGTTTCGCACCCGCTTCGGGCTCCGCCTGCGCGCTGTCGGCGAGAACCCGGCGGCGGTCGACACCGCCGGCATCTCGGTCGCCTGGCTGCGCTACCGGGCGCTGATTTGCACCGGCGTGCTCACCGGCATTGCCGGCGCCTATCTGTCGATGGTGCAGAATGGCGGCTTCGTGAAGGACATGACCGCCGGCAAGGGCTACATCGCGCTGGCCGCGCTGATCTTCGCCAAATGGAAACCGGTCAACGCCATGTTCGCCTGCCTGCTGTTCGGCTTCCTCGACGCCGCGTCGATCCGGCTGCAAGGCACGCCGCTGCCGCTGATCGGCAAGGTGCCGGTGCAATTCATGCAGGCGCTGCCCTATGTGCTGACCGTCATCCTGCTTGCCGGCTTCATCGGCAAGGCAATCCCGCCGCGCGCCGGCGGCGTGCCGTATGTCAAGGAACGCTGATCTATCATGGCTCGTGATCTGTTCGAAGCGGCGAAAGCCGCCATGGCCAAGGCCTATGCGCCCTATTCGAAATTTCCGGTCGGCGCGGCGTTGCGTACCGAGGACGGCCGTGTCTTCACCGGCGCCAATGTCGAGATCGCATCCTATCCGGAGGGCTGGTGCGCCGAAACCACCGCGCTCGGCCACTACGTCATGGGCGGCGGCGGCAAGATCACGGAAATCGCCGTGATCGCCGAACGCGTGGCAAAATGCTCGCCCTGCGGCGGCTGCCGGCAGCGGCTGGCGGAATTCTGCCGGCCGGAGACGAAGTTCTATCTCTGCGATGATAGCGGCGTGGTTGAGACCGTGACCATGGGCGAGTTGCTGCCATACGGGTTTGAAGGCGATGTGCTGAAATGAAGGAAGCGCTCGATCACCTCGTCGAAAGGCTGGACGGGCTGGCGCCGACCACCGCCTTGGTGCTGGGGTCAGGGCTTGGCGGGCTTGTCGACCAGGTCGAGGATGCGGTGCGCATCTCCTACGCCGACTTGCCGGGGTTTCCCCGAAGCGACGTCAGCGGCCATGCCGGCGAGGTGGTGGCCGGGCTCTTTGCCGGCACGCCGGTGCTGATGCTGTCCGGCCGGGCGCATTATTACGAGCACGGCAACGCGGCGGCGATGCGGCCGGCACTCGAGGTGCTCGCCGGCCTCGGCATCTCCAGGCTGATCCTCACCAACGCCGCCGGTTCGGTCGATCCCGGGATGGGCCCGGGCTCGGTGATGCTGATCACCGATCACATCAATTTCTCGGGCTCCAACCCGCTGATCGGCGAACCGAGCGACCGCCGTTTCGTCGGCCTGACCGAAGCCTACGACGCCGGTCTCCGCTCCGCCATCGAGCAGGCGGCGAAGGCCACCGGTACCACGCTGCACAAGGGCGTCTATATGTGGTTCTCCGGCCCATGCTTCGAGACGCCCGCCGAGATCCGCATGGCGCGCGTCATGGGCGCCAATGCGGTCGGCATGTCGACGGTGCCGGAGGTCATTCTCGCCCGCTTCCTTGGGCTGCGCGTCGCCGCGTGTTCGGTCGTGACCAACCTTGCCGCCGGCATGACCGGAGCCGAGCTGTCGCACCAGGAGACCAAGGACATGGCGCCGGTCGGCGGCGCGCGGCTGGCGACCATTCTGCAGCGTGTTTTTCAGGACGGGCTTCCGGAGCACAGGGTCGACGCCTGATGCTTCCACAGGAAATCATCCGCCGCAAGCGCGATGGCCAGAAGCTCTCGGCTGAGGAGACATCGGCTTTCATCGAGGGCCTGACCGCCGGCACCGTCACCGACGCTCAGGTCGGGGCGTTCGCCATGGCGGTATTCTTCAACGGCATGAGCCGCGACGAGGCGGTGGCGCTGACTATGGCGATGCGCGATTCCGGCGATGTGCTCGACTGGTCGGATCTGCCCGGCCCTGTCACCGACAAGCATTCGACGGGCGGCGTCGGCGACAATGTCTCCTTGATGCTGGCGCCGATCGTCGCTGCCTGCGGCGCCTATGTGCCGATGATTTCCGGCAGGGGTCTCGGCCATACCGGCGGCACGCTGGACAAGATGGATGCCATCCCCGGCTATATCAGCCAGCCGGATGTTGCGCGCTTCCGCAAGACCGTGCTCGAAACCGGCTGCGCCATCATCGGCCAGACCGCCGATCTCGCACCCGCCGACGCCAGGCTCTACGCCATCCGCGATGTGACAGGAACGGTGGAATCGGTGCCGCTGATCACCGCCTCGATCCTGTCGAAGAAGCTGGCGGCCGGCCTTGGTTCGCTGGTGCTCGATGTCAAGGTCGGCAACGGCGCCTTCATGGAGAAATCGCGCGACGCAACCGCACTGGCCAACAGCCTGGTCGACGTCGCCAATGGCGCCGGCCTTAAGGCCTCGGCGCTGGTCACCGGCATGAACGAGCCGCTGGCGTCCGCCGCCGGCAATGCGGTCGAGGTGCGCAACGCCGTCGATTTTCTCACCGGCCGCTTTCGCGACCGGCGGCTGGAGGACGTGACGCTGGCGCTGGCCGCCGAGATGCTGCAATCGGCAGGCCTGGTGTCGTCCAACCAGGACGGCCTGCGCCGCGCCGCCGAAACGCTGGCCGGCGGCCGCGCCGCTTCCATCTTCGCGCGCATGGTGGCGGCACTGGGTGGTCCCGTCGACTTTGTCGACAATCCGGAAAAATATCTGCCGAAAGCGGCAACGGAATTCGCGGTCAAGGCGAGCGCGAACGGCTTTGTCACCGGCATCGCGACCCGCGAGATCGGGCTTGCCGTGGTCGGGCTTGGCGGCGGGCGGACGCGGCCCGACGACAGGATCGATCACGCCGTCGGCATCACCAGGCTGTTGCCGGTCGGCGCTGAAGTGCGGGCCGGCGAAGCGCTGGCGCTGGTCCATGCCCGTAATACCGGGGATGCCGAAGCGGCCGCGGCCGCCGTGCTTTCGGCCTATATGATCGGCACTTCCAGACCGGCCACGGAGAAAACCGTCATCCGGCGGATCCTGCCGCGCGGGTAATCACTGAACCAGCAGCAGCTTGCCGTCTTCGACCTGGTATTTTTCGAGCCGCTGCAGAAAGCTCATGCCGATCAGGTTGGTGTGCAGCGCCCTGTCGTCGAGCACGACGGCCTCGACGCCCTCGACGGTGATCTTGCCGATCTGCAGGCGATCAATCGTCACCACGGCGGCCTTGATCGCACCATTGGCGGTGTTGACCTGATGGCTGAAGTCCGTCGAATTGAGCGAGATGCCGATCCTGCGCGCAGTCGAGGTGTTGATGGCGACGAGCGTGGCACCGGTATCGATCATGCCGTCGATCTGGTGGCCGTTCAACTTGAAGGCCGACATGAAATGGCCGCGCGCGTCCGCGGTGACGACGACCTTGCGGCCGAGCGGCTGCGGCGTCGCCGGCCTGTCCCGAACGGCGGCGAGATTCAGGTCGGTTTGTGTGTCGGCCGGCCTGGCTCCGATGGCGGATTTCAACAGCCGCTCGATTACCTGTGAATTGGACTGATACACGATCGGCAGCGATGCCGACGTTCCGGCAAACACGCCAAGGATGAGAAGCTTGCGCAGCATGGACCGGCCTTCCTGGTTGCCGATCCTTAGCCCGACAAGGTGATTGCCGCTTTAACGAGTGCGGAAACCAGCCGTTTGCGTAAACAATCGGTAAACGGGTCTATTTGGTGCCGTACATGCGGTCGCCGGCATCGCCGAGACCCGGCATGATGTAGCCCTTTTCGTTGAGCTGGCGGTCGATGGAAGCGGTGAAGACCGGAACATCGGGATGCGCCTGGGTAAACCGCTCGAGGCCCTCTGGTGCCGCCAGCAGGCAGAGGAAGCGGATGTTGGTGGCACCGCGGCCTTTCAGCTTGTCGATCGCCGCGATCGCCGAATTGGCGGTCGCCAGCATCGGATCGACGACGATCACCAGCCGGTCGGCGAGGTCGCCTGGCGCCTTGAAGAAATACTCGACCGCTTCCAGCGTCTCATGGTCGCGATAGAGGCCGATATGGGCGACACGCGCCGCCGGCACCAGATCGAGCAGGCCTTCGAGCAAGCCGTTGCCGGCGCGCAGCACCGAGGCGAAGACCAGTTTTTTGCCCTCCAGCGTCGGCGCCTCCATCGTTTCGATCGGCGTCTCGATGGTCGTCGTCGTCAGTTCCAGGTTGCGGGTGACCTCGTAGCCGAGCAGCAGCGAGATCTCGCGCAGCAGCCGCCGGAAGCCGGCCGTCGAGGTTTCCTTCTTGCGCATGATGGTCAGCTTGTGCTGGACAAGCGGATGGTCGACGACGGTGACGCCCTTCATGGTGTTCTCCAACTGCGCAAATGAATGGTGAATGGTGAATAGTGAATAGTGAACTGGTTTGCGAGTCCTTGGTTGCGCGGAAAAACTCGCGGTTGACGGACCAAAGCGCCGGGTGAACCATTCACCATTCACCTGCCCTTGGCGCCGAGCCTGCCCAGCAGCGCCGCCCTGGTCTTCCTGTCGACGAAGGCTGCCTCGATGGCCGTCCTGGTGACGGCGGTGAGCGCCTTGTCGTCCATCGCAAAATGCTCGGCAGCGATGTCGTATTCGCGTTTCAGCGAGGTCCAGAAATAGGGTGGGTCATCGGAGTTGAGCGTCACCTTGCAGCCCGCTGCCCGCAAGGCGGGGAAGGGATGGTCGGCGAAGCTGTCGAAGATTTTCAGGGCGATGTTGGAGCCAGGGCAGCATTCGAGCACGACGCCTTCGTCGGCGATGCGCCGCACAAGCTCGGGGTTCTCGATGGCGCGCACGCCATGGCCGATGCGAGACGGGCGGATGTGGTCGAGTGCCGCCTCGACGCTCTCCCAGCCCATCAATTCGCCGGCATGGACGGTGATGCCGAGGCCGGCCTCGCGGGCGATCTCGAAGGCCCTGACATAATCTTCCAGGTCGCCTATCCGCTCGTCGCCGGCGACGCCGAAACCGGTGACCAGCGGATGCCCGCAGCGGGCGGCGAAACGCGCCGCCCGCTCGATCGATTCGACACCGAAATTGCGCACGCCGGTGACGATCATGCGGCCTTCGATGCCGGTCTTCGCCTTGGCGCGGGCCATGCCTTCGCCGAGCGCGTCGGTATAGGCCTTCGGCGACAGCCCGGCCTTGCCGGCATGGTCGGGCGAGGTGAAAACCTCGGAATAGATGGCGCCGTCGCGGGCGAGGCTGGTCAGGTAATGGTCGGCCAGCCGCGCATAGTCTTCTTCGGTGCGGAACAGGTCCGACGAGAAGTCGTAGGCGGCGAGGAAAGAGGTGAAGTCGTGCCAGACGAAGGAGCCGTCCTGGATGTAGGGCGAGGCATCCTTGCCGTATTTCTCAGCCTGGCGGAGGACGAGTTCAGGCGCCGCTGCCCCTTCGATGTGGCAGTGCAGTTCTGCTTTCAAAGGCATTCAATTATCCCGTCAGGCTTTTTCTTATGACGCAGGTTCCTGTCGGAAAACCGTGTGACACTTTTCCGGAACCTGCTTCGAAGCGCGGCCGAACACCGCGCCTTAAACAATAGCGCCCGCACCATCGATCGGCTATGGTCCCGCCGATTTTATGGCGGATCAAAACGATGTCGGTTGAAAGAACCACTGCTGCGGGCGGCATGGAAACCTCCTATGGTTTCAGGCGGGTGGGGCCAGGCGACAAGCAGTCCCTGGTCAATGATGTTTTCCACAAGGTGGCGAACCGCTACGACCTGATGAACGACCTGATGTCGGCCGGCTTGCACCGGTTGTGGAAGGACGCCATGGTCGCCTGGCTCAATCCACCGAAGCGGCCGGGCTGGAGCGTTCTCGACGTTGCCGGCGGCACCGGCGACGTCGCCTTCCGTATCGTCGAGGCGAGCGGCAGGCATGCCCATGCAACGGTTCTCGACATCAACGGCTCGATGCTCGCCGTCGGCCGCGACCGGGCCGAGAAAAAGGGCTTGTCGGCAAATACCGATTTCGTCGAGGCCAATGCCGAGGAACTGCCTTTTGCCGGCGCTACTTTCGACGCCTACACCATTGCTTTCGGCATCCGCAACGTGCCGCGCATCGATGTGGCGCTTGCCGAAGCCTATCGCGTGCTGAAGCCTGGCGGGCGCTTTCTCTGCCTTGAATTTTCCGAGGTAGAGATGCCGCTGCTCGACAAGGTCTATGAGGCATGGTCGTTCAACGCCATTCCGCGGATCGGCAAGGCGGTGACCGGCGATGGCGAGCCCTATTCCTATTTAGTCGAATCGATCCGCAAATTTCCCAATCAGGTGAATTTCGCAGCGATGATCTCCCGCGCCGGCTTCGACCGCGCCTCGTTTCGCAATTATTCCGGTGGCATCGCCGCGCTCCACTCGGGCTGGAAGCTTTGAGGCTGGCCCGTATCTTTCGTAATCAATGTGCTCTTCGCCGGTCCAGGAAATCGGCGGGGCAAAGCCAGCCATGAGCAGCATCGGCGCTGGTTTCAGGCTCGTGCGGGCCGGCTGGGTACTGGTCCGCGAAGGCGTCATCGCCGCTTTGCCCGGCGACGAGCTCTTCGGCCTGCCGAAATTCGGCTGGCGCATGGCCCGGCTGTTCACCCGCCGTCGCGCGCTTGCCTACGAGCGCGGCGACCGGCTGGCCAAGGCGGTCGTGCGGCTCGGCCCATCCTACGTCAAGCTCGGCCAGTTCCTGGCGACACGGCCGGACGTCGTCGGCAACGACATAGCGCTCGATCTCGCCATGCTGCAGGACAAGATGCAGACGTTTGCGAAGGCCGAGGCCGTTGCAGCGATAGAAGCCTCGCTCGGACGCAAGATCGACGAGCTCTATGTCAGTTTCGGCGAGGCCGTCGCCGCCGCCTCGATCGCCCAGGTCCATACCGCCGAAACGCTGCAGGACGGCGTCGTTAGGCGAGTGGCGGTGAAGGTCATCCGGCCGGGCGTGCGCCGCCGCTTCTTTCGCGATCTGGAGAGCTATTTCCTCGCCGCCCGGCTACAGGAAAAATACATCCCGTCGTCGCGCCGGCTGCGGCCGGTCGAGGTGACCGAGACACTGGCCCAGACCACCAAGATCGAAATGGATTTGAGGCTGGAGGCGGCTGCTTTTTCGGAGCTCGGCGAAAACACCAAGGACGATCCCGGCTTTCGCGTGCCCTCGGTCGACTGGGAGCGCACCGGCCGTGACGTGCTGACCATGGAATGGGTCGACGGCATCAAGATGAACGATATTGCCGGCCTGACCGCCGCCGGCCACGATCTGAAGGCGATCGCCGCCAATCTCGTTCAGTCGTTCCTGCGCCATACGCTGCGCGACGGCTTCTTCCATGCCGACATGCATCCGGGGAACCTCTTCATCGAGGCCGACGGCACCATCGTCGCCGTCGATCTCGGCATTGCCGGCCGGCTCGGCAGGAAGGAGCGCCGGTTCCTCGCAGAAATCCTCTACGGCTTCATCACGCGCGATTATCAGCGCGTCGCCGAAGTGCATTTCGAGGCCGGCTACGTGCCGCGCCAGCACAATGTCGCGGCCTTCGCCCAGGCGATCCGGGCGATCGGCGAACCGATCCACGGCCAGCCGGCCGAGACCATCTCGATGGCCAAGCTGCTGACGCTTCTATTCGAAGTGACCGACCTCTTCGACATGGCGACGCGATCCGAACTGGTGCTGCTGCAGAAAACCATGGTGGTTGTCGAGGGCGTCGCCCGCACGCTCGACCCGGCCTTCAACATGTGGAAGACGTCGGAACCGGTGGTCAGCGGCTGGATTGCCCGCAATCTCGGCCCGCGCGCCTTGCTGGCCGACGTGCGCGACGGCGCCACCGCGCTGCTGGCGCTGGCCCGCCAGGCACCGGACCTCGCCGCCCGCACCGAGCGGCTGTCGCGCGAAATCGACCTGATGGCCGAAAACGGCCTGCGTTTCGACGAAAGGACCGCGCGCGCCATCGGCAAGGCCGAGGCGCGCTACACCCGCTCCGGCCGGCTGGCGCTGTGGCTGATCGCATTGACGCTGGTATACATCGCCTGGCGTATATTCTAGCGCTTGTTGCAAAGTGATTGCATTGCTATCATTGCACTCAGCAATTCCGGGCAAGGTGCAATCAGATGGCCAGCATCACGATCCGCAACCTTGATGACGAGGTCAAGGACCTGCTGCGCCGACTGGCGGCGGAGAATGGCCGGTCGATGGAAGACCAGGCGCGGGTGATGATCCGCGCAGCGGTCGAAGGTCAGTTCGGTTCGGCCGGTCGCATCGACCAGATCGAGAAAACACTGCGCGAACTGACGAGTTCGCAGAGTCCAGCAACGCCGGTGGTCGCCGTCTCCAGCCCGCGAGGCATCCTCTCCGGCAAGCGCATCCTGCTCATCATCGGCGGAGGCATCGCTGCCTACAAGGCGCTCGACCTGATCCGCCGGCTGCGCGAGCGTGGTGCTTCGGTGCGCGTGGTGATGACGGCTGCGGCGCAGGAATTCGTCACCACGCTGTCGGCCGGGGCACTGTCAGCCGACCACGTCTCTACCGAACTCTTCGACCGGCAGGACGAGCACGACATCGGCCACATCCGGCTGTCGCGCGAGGCCGACCTTTTGGTCGTGGCGCCGGCCACCGCCGACCTGATGGCAAAGCTCGCCAATGGCCACGCCAACGACCTTGCCTCGACCGTGCTCATCGCCACCGACAAGCGAGTTTTGATGGCGCCGGCGATGAACCCGAAAATGTGGGCGCATCCGGCGGTCCGCCGCAACCGCGCGACGCTGAGCAAGGACGGCGTCGCATTCGTCGGCCCGGCGAAGGGCGAGATGGCCGAGAGCAACGAGGTGGGCGAGGGCCGCATGGCCGAGCCGGTGGAGATCGTCGCCGCGATCGAGGCGCTGCTCGACAGCCGGCCAAAGCCGCTGACGGGCAGGAAGATCATCGTCACTTCCGGACCGACGCATGAAGCGATCGATCCTGTCCGCTACATCGCCAACCGCTCGTCGGGCAAGCAGGGCCACGCCATCGCGGCGGCGCTGGCCAGGCTCGGCGCCGACGTGCGTCTCGTCTCCGGCCCGGTCGGCATTGCCGATCCGGCCGGCGTCGCCACGCTGCACGTCGAAACGGCCGTCGAGATGAAGGACGCGGTCGAGCAGCTGCTGCCGGCCGACGCGGCAGTGTTCGTCGCGGCTGTCGCCGACTGGCGCACACAAAGTTCGGCCGGGGAAAAGATCAAGAAGGTGGCGGGCGAGGGGCCACCGGCGCTGCAGATGGTGGAAAATCCCGATATTCTTGCCGGTGTCGGGCATCACAAAAAGCGGCCGATGCTGGTGGTCGGTTTCGCTGCGGAGACGCAGGATCTGGTCAGGAATGCCGAGGCCAAGCTCGCAAGAAAGGGTGCCGATCTTATCGTCGCCAATGATGTCTCGCATGAAGATGGTTCCCCGGGCGTGATGGGCGGCGACCGCAACAAGGTGCGGATCGTCTCGAAGGCCGGCGTCGAGGAATGGCCGGAGATGAGCAAGGACGAGGTGGCGACGCGGCTCGCGGCACTGATCGCCGAGCGGCTGAAGACGGTCGTCGTCTAGTCAATCTCCCCCACGAGGGGGGAGATTGGCAGCTTCGCTGGCGGCGCCCCCGAAATCCGCAAAGCGGCAAGGCATCCCAGGATTCCGAGCGGGATAAACACCAGGAACAGCCAGGCGGCGACATTCGCCGCGGCCTCGCGGTTCAGGCCTTCGGAAAAGCCGTTGGCGTTGGCGACGATGCCGGTCAGTGCCGCACCCACGGCATAACCGATGCGCTGCATGGTCGGCACAGCGGCCGAGGCGATCGTCTGCTCGCCTTCCTTGGCCGATGCCACGATGACACGCGTGACGAACGGCCAGGCTATGCCGAAGCCGCCGCCTTGCAACAAAGCACAAAACAGGATCAGCGGGATCGAGCCGGCCGGCACCGTATAGGCGAAACCGGCGACGCCCGTGGCGATCATCAGCGCCCCGCCGACGATGATCAGCCGCTCGCGCTCCGGTGGCGCATTGGCGACGAGGATCGACAGGATCGACCAGGCGATCGATTCGGCGGCGATGATGTAGCCGGTGGTCAGGATCGGAATGCCGTGCAGGCTGGTCAGAAGCAGTGGTCCGTAGACCGCGAACGAGCAGGTCGCCACCGAAAACGCAGCGACCATGGTCATGCCCGCGCCGACCGGCGAGCGCCATGAGAACAGCCGCGACGGGAACAGGCGCGAGCGCGGCTTCAGTGCGTCGGGCGGCGCCGAGCCGCCCGTCGCCTGCGGCCTCGTTGCTTCAGGCGTATCGAGCACGAGGAAGCTTGCCAGCGCCATGGCCGTGCCTCCCAGGGTGAAGACGCCGAAGGCCCAGCGCCAGGACGAAGTTGTGTGCGTCAAGTTCTGCAAAATGGCGTGGCATTGCGGTGACGTCGGCGTGTCCGCCGCGCAGCCCCCGTGTTTAGCGGAG